>NZ_JAYMRY010000049.1:0-46268 GCF_038900695.1 Paraburkholderia sp. JHI2823
TTTGAACACTACAATGAGCGCCACCCGCACAAAGCCCTGAAATACCGCTCGCCTCGCGAGTTCAGGCGTCATGCGGTGTCATCAACCTAACGGTGTCCAAGTGTCCTGAGTTACAGGGGCAACTCCAATTGGCCTCATCAGCGAGCACGCACGCGATGAGACAGCCGCGGGGCCGTTCGTGATCGTAGAAGAGGTGAACAATTGCCTCGGTGAAGAACGATGGATCGAGTCGTTTCCCGTCCGTCTCGTTGGGAAGTCGCAGAGGTGAATACAGTGCGGTTGCGCTCACGCTCTGGAAAGCCCCGCATGCGTCGCTCACGTCCACATGTAGGCTGATGACTGTTTTCGGCCCGATTGTTTAGGCGGCCCGCCGCCTTTACGAACACAGGCCCTGACGTTAGCCAGTCCGGGGATATCCTCTTTTGCGGCTGGGCAGAAATTTCTTGCTAGTCGGCGCCGACGCACAGGTATGAGGCGTGGGATCGATCTCACGCCCCATACGCATTGGACGAGTGCTAAAACTTGTATCCGATGGATACAAACGAAATGATGGGATTAACCTTGAGCTTCGCACTGCTGGTCACGGTACCCAGCTTCGACTGCGTTGTCAGCGTTGCCCGGACGGACAGCCACATGTACGAAAGCGAGGCATCAACCGACCAATGTTGGCTGATGTTGTAGGTCAAGCCTGCGTTGATCACAGGTGCAAACGAGTGGCTCAGCTTGACGGTAGTCGGCCCCTCGAGAGCGGTCCCAAGGGTTGGCGAATATAAAAGCGCACCGCTGGCCGCAGCCGGCTCAAGTTTCGCGCCACTAAACCAGACGTAAGCCGCTCCCGCAGCAAGATATGGTCGAAGGTTGCTCGTAGCATCGTTGAAGTAGTACTTCAGCAATATTGTCGGACTCCACTCATATGCCGAGCCCGCCCGCCCAAGAGAGCTGAGCGCGCCGGTGCCTGTTAGCCGAAACTTGGGCGGAATGCCACCTACCGCCGCGGTGGCGATGTGATCGGTAATAAAGTATGTGGCGGCGAACCCGACCGTATCGGCATTGTCGACCGACGTGCCGGTGCCCGCCGCAGTGACGCTGCTGCCGAGTGCGTTTATTGTGAGTGGTTCGCTCGAGTCCTGTGGCGCGAAATGGAACCAACCTAAGTTCGCGACGATATCTCCTGCTCTTTGCGCCTGGGCTGCCGTGCACGTGAGCAGTGCGGTGGCAACGGCAAAAACTCCCTTTTGCAACATCCTGTCTCCTCCGGTTTTACCTTTATGGTGATGAGGTGAAACGGCAAAGCAACTGCGAGGCGGGACGCGAGGGCGCTACCGGAGGCGCTCTGTCACGTCGCAAACGTCCTCGATAAAGCGGCCCCGAGTCGAGCCCGCGGCAATTCGACTACCTTCTGTGATGAAGCCTTCTCCCAAGGTGCCAAATTGCCCGCGATAACACTCGATAGCCTCATCCAGTGATTCGCACCCAGGCGGATCGTAGTGACGCACAATGCGGCGTGATTCGGTCGTGCGGTACACGGTGATCTGGTGATAGCTGCCCGCTGCGATCGCTTGCGCGATAGAGCGTCCTTCCTGGACCATCATTGCCTCCCGTTTGGCGTTCAACGCCGATGATTGTCGAAGGTGCCCAGCGTCTGTTTCACGCCTTTGCGAGCGCGGTTCGGAGTACGCCGTCGTTCGGCAGGCGCAGAGGCTGAATCAACGAAACCATGTCCTGCGAGTAGGATTTGCTCATGGCGCATACTCGGAAGCGTCGAGGAAGGGTGGGGGCACCTACCTGCCGGTGGTGTCGGAAACACCGGGCGGGCGCGTTTGCACGTGCATATTTATAAATCCGATACCGAGGATAGTTCGGTATCGCTATACAAAGCGTATAGTACGCAAACTATATTAAATGTATAGTAAGTGAAAACCACAGCCGACTGCCGCAGGGCGAGCCTGTCTGAGCGCGGCATGCCGATCCGGCTCAGTAGATTACGGCCGGGCGTTGTGATCCGGTGAGCCAGGAAGAATGCCAGAATGCTCGGCGAGCCTTCGCTCGATCCCTGGCGTTATTGAATTTCTGAACGAGACGGGCACGACGTCGCGGGGGCGGATCCCTTGCGACTCTCCGGTCAGATTGTGGGCTTAGGTGAAGTTACGCGCAGGACTGTGGGGCAGCAGCTTTTGCCGGAACGGGTCGACATGCGCGATGCCGGCATTGCTTGCCGGCAGATGGAGCCTTTTGGCATTGCGCCTGCCAATCAACCTGAAAGCGCCTTCGAGCGATGCACCATCGCTAATGTCCAGCGTCGACGAAGTCGTCGGCCTAGGCCAGCGTTCCGCTTCGAGTGCGTTCAGTGTGGCCGGCTGAATATACGGCTGATCGTAATTCGGCAACATGCAGCGGCAACACCGTCTGTTGTCGCCTGCTTGATGCATTCTCTCGCACTGTCGACAGGACAAGACTCGCTCACGCGCACCACGTCCGATCCGCAGTGCGCGGATGCACGCAGGGCGGCCCGACGCATCAGGGCTTGTATTCGAGAACCTTGAATACCTGCGTGAACGCTTGTCGGCTTCCTTGTAAGAGGGTTGCGCGCCCTTCGCGGAGCGCATGTGCAGGTGTGACCTGGCGCAGCGCCAGCGCCATGAACGTTTCCATGTCGCACTGTACCGTAAGGTCGGTGGGCTCTGCGCTCGGACCGGAGCGGACCAGCACCTTCCCGTCGTTCACCGGGACATGGAAAACTTCCGCCCCCACATGGAACTCGTACACGGCTCGCAAACCGGCGCTTGACGCCGGATCGCTTGAGCCCGTCAAGCACAGTGCGATGAGTTCCGCACGCGCACTTGACGGATCGATGCGCTCGTCGACCGGCAGGCGCAGACCCCAGAGTCCAAGCGCGATCACCGGCTTGCGCAATTGTTCGCCCAACTCCGTCAGTTCGTAAGCTGGCGCTGCGGCGGGCGCTGGCAACGTGGTCGGTTGGAGGACATCGCTCTCCACCAGCATTGCCAGGCGCTCGGACAGCCGGTTTGCGCCCATGGCAGGCATGATCGCCAGCAGATCCTTGAACCGCTTCGGACCCAGCAGGAGTTCGCGGATCACGAGTAGCGTCCAACGATCGCCGAGGACGTCTAATGCCCGGGCCATTGGGCAAAGTTGGCCGTAGGTTTTGTTTGGCATGTCAATATTGTACAAGCCCCTGCTCAAGCGAAGACGGGTGGAACTCGACAGTCGAGGACCAAACGGGAAATCCGCGTCGCAAACCCGATCGTAATCAGATGTTGCGGCGCCGCCTTCGTGGTTGCCTGCATCAGTAGCACACGTCAAGTTCCGTGAAGAGTCGCGCCCAGCCATCGCGGATCAGCGGCCGGGCGTCTGCTCGCCTAGCCATGATCGAAGACTTCGCAGCGGGCCCCCTGCACGGTGCATGCGCCGGTCCGTCCCGGAATAGGTTGACGAGCCGCGCTATCGCCGCCGCGACGAGATAAACATTCATCGCCGCGGCTACCCAGGAAGAGACGCCATACCCAGCGCCAGCCCACCCGAACGGCAGACGTGCCTCGGATTCCTGCGATGTCAATGTCGTAACCGGGCCCACGTTTTTGGCCCCGATTTGATGCTCGTAGTGCATCTCACCCATGTCACTATATCATTTGTATAGTCACAGCGCTATACAAATGATATAGTGACATGGGTGGGCGTAGCTTGGCTTTGTGCATCTTTAGCCTTTGACTCGGACGGTTCCGTCTGACGTTGCTACCCGGCAAGCACGGTGTGGTAGCGGGCCCGACTGTATGAGGCCTTCGCATTAAGTCTATGGAGACCCGATTATCCAACTTGTGGACGTACATCCGAAATCGACTGTGGGAAAGATCCTTCGGCGGGAGCTTCGCAACATCGCATGAGCGCCAGGTGGCGCGATAGTTGGACTATGAATTACGTGACCACTAAAACCAACGGAGACAAACCATGAACATCTTGCACGCTGAAGCCGACGTCGAAGACGCCACCGGTGCCGCATCGGGGTGCCTGCAATGAGCGCTTCCTACGATTTCGATTACATCGTCATCGGATCCGGTTTCGGCGGTAGCGTGTCCGCCTGCCGGTTGACTGAAAAGGGCTATTCGGTAGGCGTGATGGAGATGGGTCGCCGTTGGACGGCTGAGGACTTTCCGAAGACCAATTGGGACGCGCGGCGCTGGATGTGGCGGCCAGGGCTCAAAATGTTCGGCTTCTACAACATGCGCATCTTCCGCCACGTGATGGTTCTGACGGGCAACGCGGTCGGTGGCGGTTCTATCACCTACGCGAATGCGTTACTGGTGCCCTCTGACAAGGTGTGGGACGAGGGCTCGTGGGCCGGCCTGAACGACTGGAAGGGCATCATGCCGCAGTACTACGCCATGGCGGAAAGAATGCTGGGTGTAACAGAGAACAAGATGCTGGGCGAGGCGGATCTGCGGCTCAGGAAGATGGCGGACTTGCAAGGCGTAGGCAACACGTTCCACAACGGCCGCGTAGCAACCTTCTTTGCGCCAAAAGGCGAGGCCGGCGGCAAAAGCTATCCGGATCCTTACTTTGGCGGCGAAGGTCCAGAGCGCGGGACTTGCGTAGGTTGCGGCGGCTGCATGGTGGGTTGCAAGCACAACGCCAAGAACACGCTCGACAAGAATTATCTCTACTTCGCGGAAAAACGTGGCGCGCAGGTCTTTGCCGAAACCAGGGTGGTCGACGTGCGCCCGCTCAACGGCAAGGAAGACGGCAGCGACGGCTACGAGGTGTTCACCGAACGCTCAACTGCGTGGTTCGACAAGCAGCGGCGCAGCTTCCGCTGCCGCGGCGTCGTATTTTCCGCTTCTTCATTGGGCACGATGGAACTGTTGTTCCGCCTTAAGGAGAGCGGCTCCCTGCCGCGCATCAGCGACGACCTTGGCAAACGTGTGCGCACCAATGCTGAGTCCCTCGTCGGTGTGCGCTTTCCAGCGAAAGACAAGAGCATGTCGCCCGGCGTGGCGGGCGGCGCTGGCGTCTACATTGACGAGCATACACATATAGGCGCGGTGCGTTACCCGGAAGGTTCGGACGCGACCGGTCTGATGATGACGTTGCTGTCTGGTGGTCGTGCCGGGTGGTCGCGGATTTTTACCTGGCTATGGACGCTGCTAACTCATCCGCTGAAAGCGATGCGCGTGCACAACCCTTTCGGGTTTGCGCGCCAGACAGTCCTGTTCGTTGTGATGCAGACTGTGGACGCAATCATCAACATGCAGTTCAAGCGCCGCTGGTATTGGCCGTTTGCAAAACAGCTGTGCAGTCAGGGCGGTCCGATTCCCACCTTCATCCCTGAGGCCAATACCTTTGTGGAAAAGGGCGCAAAGGCTTTAGGCGGCATCCCTATGACCTTGCTCACTGAGATCCTGTTCAACATCCCCACGACGGCGCATTGCATGGGCGGGTGCGCGATGGCGGACTCTCCCGAGCGCGGCGTGATGGATGTGCAGAACCGCGTCTTCGGTTATCAGAATCTGCTGGTCTGCGACGGCTCGATGCTCAGCTCCAACCTTGGCGTGAACCCCAGCCTGACCATTACTGCGCTGACCGAGCACGCGATGTCCCACATTCCGGCGAAATTGCCCCCTGCAACTATTCTTCCGAGTACTCCCCATGGCCACCAATCCGTCACCATCTAGCTCGAGCCTGCTGAACCAGCCGTTGCGCCTGCCTAATGGCAGCGTGCTCCGCAACCGTCTCGCCAAGTCGTCCATGAGCGAGACGCTGGGCACTTACGACAACCATGCGACACCCAGACTCGTCGAGTTGTACCGGCGCTGGGCCGCTTCCGGCCTTGGCCTGCTCCTGACCGGTAACGTGATGATTGACCGCCGCGCGTTGGGCGAGCCGGGCAACGTCGTGATCGAGGACGAATCAGACATGCTCGTCCTGAAACAATGGGCCCGCGCGGCAACCGAGCAGGGTGCGGCCCTGTGGGTCCAACTCAACCATCCCGGCAAACAGTCGCCCAAGGGCCTGAACGCCAGCAATCTCTCGCCATCGGCAATTCCGTTTCGCGAAGACATGGCCGCATTCTTTGAGACCCCACGGGAGGCCACCGTTGCCGAGATTCGCGACATCATCCAGCGCTTTGGGCGCAGCGCTGCCATCTGCAAGAGAGCCGGCTTCAGCGGCGTGCAGATCCACGGCGCCCACGGCTATCTGATCAGTCAGTTCCTGTCACCTCACCACAACCATCGCTCTGATGAATGGGGCGGTAGCCCCGAGAACCGGCGTCGCTTCCTGATGGCTGTCTACGCCGAGATTCGCCGCCAGGTGGGCACCGATTTCCCGGTGGGCATCAAGCTAAATTCAGCCGACTTTCAGCGGGGCGGTTTCACCGAAGAGGAGTCGATGGCGACCATCCAGGCGCTTGTCGAGGCCGGCATCGATCTCATTGAGGTCTCCGGCGGAACCTACGAAGCGCCGGCCATGAGCGGAGCCTACCAGAAGCCAGGAAAGGCCTCCACAGCAGCTCGCGAAGCGTACTTTCTGGAGTTCGCGGAAAAAGTGCGCAAAAGGATCCAGGTACCGCTAATGGTCACCGGGGGCTTCCGCACTGCCGACGGCATGAACGCTGCACTGCGTTCCGGGGCACTGGACGTTGTTGGCCTGGCACGACTGCTCGCGATCGACCCCGATGCGCCTGCAGCTTTGCTGCAAGGTCGAGACAGCCCGCAGCGCGTACGGCCGATCACCACGGGGATTAAACCTGTGGACCGCATGGGGATCATGGAAGTCCTGTGGTACACGCGACAACTCAAACGCATTGCCGGGGGAGGCAATCCCCGCCCCAGCGAAAGCGGCCTGATGGCCTTCCTCAAAAGCATGGCGGATAGCAGTTGGGGCAAATATCGCACCAAACGCATGCGGGCTTGATTGCTGACACGACCTTTCCACTATCACCTTCATCAAAATAATGATCATGGAGATCAATGCAATGCGTCATTCACTGAAGGCGAGCATCCTGGGGCTCGCCCTGGCAGCAACTATCATCTCATCGACAGTGCGCGCGGCCGAGGTTTCACCAGATAGCGCGATGATGAGTTCGTCGCCACTCCAGCAGGAACTCGGGGTCAGCTGGAAAGACGTGCCAACGCAGACCATCAGGGCAGGGGAAGTGGACTTCGCGTATCGGGAACTTGGGAAAAACCATGGCGGCACGCCGGTAATCCTCCTTATCCACCTGGCTGCCGTGCTGGATAATTTGGACCCGCGGGTGGTGGACGGCATTGCGGCGGAGCATCATGTGGTCACGTTCGACAATCGAGGCGTCGGCGCTACCAGTGGCTCACCGTCGAATTCGATTGAGCAGATGGCTGACGACGCCATCGCCTTCATCAAGACTATGGGGTTCAAGCAGGTAGATCTTTTTGGTTTTTCGATGGGCGGCATGGTCGCCCAGGAAATCGTGCTCAAGGAGCCGCAACTTGTCCGCAAGATTATTCTCGCGGGGACTGGTCCCGCTGGTGGCGAAGGCATCAGTGCCGTGACCGGCGTAACCTTCTACGATATGCTCCGAGGCTTCTTCACCGGCCAGGATCCGAAGCAGTATCTGTTCTTCGCCCATACGCCCACCGGTATCGATGCTGGCAAAGCGTTCCTGGCTCGTTTGAACGAGCGCTCGGAGAACCGTGACAAGAAAATCTCCGTGGCCGCGTTTCTGGCGCAATTGGAGGCGATTCGCGCCTGGGGCCGGAAAGAGCCAGAGAACCTGTCGTTGGTGCAGAACCCGGTGTTCGTTGTCAACGGCGATAGCGATCGGATGGTCCCAAGCAAGAACTCGGAAGACTTGGTGCGGCGCCTGCCGAACAGCAAGCTCCTCATCTACCCTGATTCCGGCCACGGCGCGGTGTTTCAGTTCTACGCGGACTTTGTGCCCAAGGCGTTAGAGTTCCTTGCTCAATAAGCTTTGAAGAAAGCGCCCACCCGGGCGCGCGATCGCCGCATGCAGCGTGCCGGACGGGCGAAGAGCACGTTTGAAGTTTTGATGCAATAGCCTTCTTGTTCGGCTGCTCGCGCCGAACAATAGGAATTTCATACTCATACTTGGCAATCTAATACGGAGCCTAACAGAGTTCCTGAGGCCGGAAACGGAGAAACGACTTTCGTAAGAGAATACTGAAGTGTGCCAATCTGGGTAGTCCTAATATTCTGGATATTTGTTGTGGAAATGCCGCCTAACGTTCCTAATGAGGTGATTGATGGAGGAAATTCTGCTGAATAAAACGGAAAGTCGTTGCCTCGTATATTCCGGGGGGCAGGCCAATATTTTTGAAAAGTGGGTTCACTATTTCGGGGCGACCGACCCGAATGAACTCGATCTTGGAATGCTAATGGCTATCCACGATTGGGTCATGGACCGTTTGGAGCCGAGAGCCAGAGGTCAACGGCAAGAACGATAATCGGTTCCGCAGGGGGCTCGTTGGCTTTCTGATGGTTTGTGCTCCATGAGTCCCAGCGACTTCCAGTCGGCCGTTTGTGTCCGTATCACTTCGGCTGGGCGGAGTTGTCGTTACTGTGATTGGGCGCTGTCGCGGGCGAACTCAGTGACGCGAGAATTTTGTCGCGGCAAACCGCGAGGATTTCGTCGGCCAGCGGCGAGTCGTCCGGACAGGCCCGTGACATGACGATGGCGCCCACCGCGTGCGCCAGTATGTCAAGGGACTGGGCTCGCGCCCGTCCCGCATCCACGCCGTCCGACGCAGTGCCCTCGGGGGACAGCGCCGCCAGCAGGCTTTCAATGCCCGCCGCAAACGTGGCGCGAACCGCTTCCGGCTGACGCGCGGCATCCCCGCCGAGTGCGGCCATCGTGCAGCCGGTCGCGCGGGTGTCGCGGTGCTCGCGGGAAAGGTAATACCGCACGAACTCCGGCGCGTTGACACCCGCGCTCAGCGCCACGGTCTGCGCGATGCCGCAGGCCGCCGATTCCCCCATCAGGTCGGCCTTGGAGCGGAACTGCTTGTAAAAGCCGCCGTGGGTGAAGCCGGCGGCGGCCATCAGATCGGCAACGCCAATCCCGTCGTAGCCGCGCTCCCGAAACAGCCTGGACGCCGTCTCGACAACGTGCTCCCGGTTGGCCTGCGCCTGTGCCTTGGTGATCTTCATGGTCTGGCCACGATGGGTTCATGTGTGAAGGCTTCATTATACATTGATGACGATCATAATCAAAACATTGACAGTTTTGATTATGATCGTCATTATTGATCCTGTTTCCAACCTCGAACCTGACGCAACATGACCGATAAGACGCTTTTCGAGCCCTACGCCTTGGGCCGCCTGACCCTCGCCAATCGCTTTGTCATGGCGCCGCTGACCCGCAACCGCGCGGGCGCGGGGCTGGTGCCCAGTGAACTGGCTGCGACCTATTACGCGCAGCGTGCCTCGGCCGGCCTGATCATCACGGAGGCCACTCAGGTGTCGGCACAAGCCCAGGGCTATCAGGACACCCCCGGCTTGTACACACTCGAGCAGATCGCTGGCTGGCGCACGGTCACCGAGGCTGTGCATGCCAAGGGTGGGCGCATCTTCGCGCAACTCTGGCACGTCGGCCGTGTTGCGCACGTCGATCTGCAGCCGGGCGGCGCTGCGCCGGTCGCACCGTCGGCCATCCGTGCAGCGACCAAGACCTTCGTGAACAACGGATTTGCCGACGTCTCCGAACCGCGGGCTCTGGAACTCGCCGAACTGCCGGGCATCGTGAACGACTTCCGCCAGGCTGCGGCGAACGCCATTGCAGCCGGCTTCGACGGCGTAGAGATCCACGGCGCCAACGGCTATCTGCTGGAGCAGTTCATCAAAGACGGGGCCAACCAGCGCACTGACGCCTACGGCGGCTCGATCGAGAATCGCGCGCGCCTGTTGCTGGAAGTCGTCGCCGCCGTGGTGGAAGAAATCGGCGCTGAGCGCACCGGGGTGCGCATCTCGCCCGTGTCGCCCGCAAACGGCATGTCGAGCAGCGATCCTCAGCCGCAGTACGACTACATCGCCGGGCAGCTTAGCGCGCTGGGCATCGTCTACCTGCATGTGGTCGAGGGTGCTACCGGCGGCCCGCGCGACGTCGCACCATTCGACTACGGCGCGCTGCGCGGCCGGTTCAAGCAAACCTACCTGGCCAACAACGGCTACGACCTGGAACTTGCTACGGCCAGCCTCAACGAGGGCAAGGCAGACCTGTTCGCCTTCGGCCGTCCTTTTATCAGCAACCCCGATCTGGTCGAGCGCCTGAAGACCGGCGCACCGCTGGCGCAGCCCGACTTCGCCACGCTCTATGGTGGCGGCGCTGCTGGCTACACCGACTACCCGACCATCGCCGCCTGAGGCGCGCGCTGCTTGCACCCCCGCCAGAGCGACCCTGGCAAAGCAAATAACCCATGACCACACTTCCGACTGTTCTTATCACCGGCGCCTCTTCTGGCATCGGCGCGATCTACGCCGAGCGCTTCGCCGGTCGCGGCCACGACCTCGTGCTGGTTGCACGCGACAAGGCGCGCCTCGATGCGCTGGCCGCGCGCCTGCGTGAACAAAGCGGTGTGGCCGTCCAGGTGCTGCAGGCCGACCTCACCCAGCCCGCCGACCTGGCTGCGGTCGAGACTCGCCTGCGCGACGACACTCGCATAGGCATCCTGATTAACAACGCCGGCATGGCCCAGTCAGGCGGCTTCGTCCAGCAGACGGCCGAGGGCATCGAGCGCCTGATCGCGCTCAACACCACGGCGCTCACGCGGCTCGCAGCCGCGGTCGCTCCGCGCTTTGTGCAGTCTGGTACTGGCGCGATCGTCAACATTGGCTCGGTGGTGGGTTTCGCGCCCGAATTCGGCATGTCGATCTACGGCGCCACCAAGGCCTTCGTGCTGTTCCTGTCGCAGGGACTGAACCTGGAGTTGTTGCCCAAGGGCGTCTACGTACAGGCGGTGTTGCCGGCGGCGACCCGCACGGAGATCTGGGAGCGTGCCGGCATCGACGTCAATGCGCTTACCGAGGTGATGGAAGTCGGCGAACTGGTCGATGCGGCACTGGTCGGCTACGATCGCCGCGAACCGGTCACCATCCCCCCGCTGCATGTGGCCGGCCGCTGGGAGGCGCTGGACGGCGCGCGTCAAGGACTCGTGTCGGACATTCGACAAGCGCATGCGGCTGAGCGCTATCGGCCAGAAGCCTGACCACGGCGGATTCTGTCTGACTCGAAAGCCAGGCCATGCCTCGTCGACCGATAACCATTGTTTTCCTCCTTGAACTGTCCGCGGCGCTTGTTTCACCGTTCGCTGCGGCCAGCGGGGCGAAGCCCCGTTAGGGCTTCGTGCGCAGAGCGCTGGCATCTCTGGCGCAGTAAACCTGGGAAGGTCCCGCAACCAGACCAGCACCGTGGCTCTCAGCCTCTCAAATGGTAACCACATGACTGATACTCACATCACCACGCCCACCCGCTTCGTAGAGGTCGACGGTACTCGATTCGCCTACCGCCGCTGGGGTAACACCGCCTCCTCACAGCCGCCTGTGCTGTTTCTGCAGCACTTCCGCGGCGGCATGGACCACTGGGACCCATTGATAACGGACGGTCTCGCAGAAGGTCGCGAAGTCATCCTCTACAACGGCCGCGGCATCGCTTCGTCCGGCGGTCAACCACGCACACGCATTGAGGACATGGCCGATGACGCAGCCGCCTTCGTTCGCGTGCTGGGCTTGCAGCAGGTCGACGTTCTAGGCTTTTCGCTGGGTGGCTTCCAGGCGCTGGATCTGACCCGGCGCCATCCTGAACTGGTGCGCAAACTGATGCTTCTGGGCACCGGCCCTCGAGGCGGCGACCCCGACATGGAACCGCGCGTGCTGAGCACGGCCGTCAACCCTGTCCCAGTCTTCGAAGACTTTCTCTACCTGTTCTTCGGCCGATCGGCGCAAGCTGAGCAGGCAGCGCGCGAGTTCTGGGAACGGCGTCATCAGCGCGCCGACCAGGACCCCCCGTCTTCCGCGGAGGTCGCGAAAGCGCAGATCGAGGCCAACATGCTGTATCTGCCAAGACTCTCGGAAGACGATCCATTCGCCTACCTGCGCGGCATTCAGCAGCCCACGTTCATCCTCAACGGCGTAAACGACGTGATGATCCCGACGGTCAACTCGTTCTATATGGTCCGCAACCTGCCGAACGCCCAGTTGTTCATCTACGCGGACTCGGGGCACGCTGCACAGTTTCAGCACCCGCAGCGCTTCCTATATCACGTTGAGCAGTTTCTTGCCGAGTGACGGCGACGGCAGTGTTCGCCCGAACTCGCATTTACATCATGTTTCCAGGTTGGCCGCCATGTTCAAGTTCAAATTTCTGCTGTGGGCGTTTGCCCAGATCCTGAAGCGACAGATCAAAAACAATCCCAACTGTGCGCGTTACGTCGCGGGCAAGACCTTGGTGTTTCAGATTCGCACGGTTTCCGGCGTCGGTCGTCATTACGTCATCCGCGATGGCGTTATCCGATCTTTTGCGGGACTGACGGCGAACCCCCAGTTCACTCTCAGCTTCAAGAGTGCCGCGAAAGGCTTCGAGATCCTGTCGGCCAAGGACAGCCAGGCGGCCTTCATCCGGAGCCTCGGCAGCAAGGACTTGACCATCAGCGGCGACTTCCACGAAGTGATGTGGTTTCAGGGCCTGACGGCATTCCTGCAGCCCCCGAAAGTCGTCTCGCCATACGACCGCACCGTTTTCTGAGTCGTCCGTGACCCCGGCTCTGCTGAACCTTCCGTTGTCAGCGTTCCTGAGGTCTTCTGTCAACAGCGACAGGAAAGCCTTTCGGGCTCCCGCGGGCGCGCAATTGAGCGCGAGGGCTCGTGATCAGAATCTCATCGCTGACGAACGTCATAAGAAACGATCCACAATCCGATCGAAGGAAGCCACACACGAGCGCATCGTGGAAGCTGGCGCGCACGCGATCCGCCGATGCGGTTATGACGGCATCGGCATTGCGAAAATCATGAGAGAGGCCGGCCTCACTCACGGTGGGTTCTACGCGCACCCAGCAGCGGATTGAGTTTCACCTGCTTTTTTTACCCTTCAGCATGATGCTTGACATATGAAACGCGTGCCCCAAACGGAGAATTGACCATGACATTCAAGGCGCTGCTGGCCACCAAAACTGGCGATGTGATTTCCACTGCCCTGGTCGACTTCGATGAAGCCGATCTGATGCCAGGCGACGTCACTGTCGCGATCGACTATTCGACGGTGAACTACAAGGACGCGATGGCGGTCAGCGGCCGCGCGCCAGTGATCCGTCAGTTCCCACTGATTCCGGGCATCGACTTTTCAGGCATCGTGGAGGCGTCATCGCACGCAGGGTTCGCGGTGGGCGACCGCGTTGTCGCCAATGGTTGGGGCCTGAGTCAAACCCACCATGGCGGTTTCGCGCAGAAGGCGCGCGTCAGCGGCAAGTGGCTAGTCAAGCTGCCGGACGTCTTTTCGACGCGCGAGGCCATGTCGATCGGCACGGCGGGGTACACCGCGATGCTGTCCGTGCTCGCGCTGGAGCATGCAGGAGTGACGCCGGACAAAGGCGATGTGCTTGTGACCGGGGCCGGCGGCGGGGCCGGGTCCATCGCCATCGCTTTGCTATCCCGGCTGGGGTATCGGGTGGTCGCTTCGACCGGACGGCTGGAGGAAACGGTCTACCTGCGCGAACTGGGTGCGGTTGAGGTCATCGATCGCAGCACGCTTTCCGGGCCGGGCGCATCGATCGCCAGGGAACGCTGGGCAGGAGCGATCGACTCGGTGGGTAGCCACACACTGGCCAACGTGCTGGCGCAGACCTGCTACCGCGGCGCGGTGGCAGCCTTCGGGCTCGCGCAGGGCGCGGACCTGCCCGGCTCGGTGTTGCCCTTCATCCTGCGCAACGTGACCCTGGCCGGCATCGACTCGGTCAACGCGCCGCAGGACGTGCGGCTGGAAGCGTGGGCACGTCTGGCCACCGACCTGGACCCCGGAAAGCTCGCACGCGCTACCCAGGTGGTTGGCCTGGCCGAAGTGCCTGGCGTTGCAGATGCGGTACTTCAGGGCCAGGTGCGTGGCCGCACCGTCGTTGACGTCAACGCGTGAAGGTCGAACCCAAGGAATCGAAGATGACTGGTTTCAACCAGGATACTCAAGTGGCAACGTCCTTTGCCCAGGCACAGAATAGGCTGGTGAAGGCAGCTGGAACAACCTTCGCTTACCGCGAACTGGGCCAGCACGGCGGTACGCCTCTTGTCCTGCTGAACCACTGGGGTGCCGTGCTGGACAACTTCGACCCGCGCATCGTCGATGGCTTGGTTCGCAAGCATCGCATCATCGCAATCGACTACCGCGGAATCGGTTTATCTGGCGGCCTCGCGCCGGTAACCGTGGACGAGATGGCGCGCGACACAATCGCGCTGATTCGCGCGATGGGTTTCGATCAGGTCGATCTGCTCGGCTTTTCGCTCGGCGGCTTCGTGGCGCAGGACGTGGCGCTAAAGGCGCCGGACCTGGTGCACAGGCTCATCCTCACGGGTACGGGGCCCGCAGGCGGCCAAGGGATCGATCGCGTGGGGGCCATGTCCTGGCCGCTGATGCTCAAGGGCCTGGTGACGATGCGCGATCCCAAGACCTATCTGTTCTTCACCCCCTCCGCCAACGGCCGGCTGGCAGCAAGCGCATTCCTGAAGAGGCTCAAGGAACGCAAGGCGGGGCGCGACAAGGGGCCGACACTCCGCGCCTTGCTTCGCCAGCTCAAGGCGATCAAGGCCTGGGGCCGGCAGGCGCCGCAGGACCTCACCCGCCTGCACATGCCTGTCCTGATCGCCAATGGGGACAACGACATCATGGTGCCCACCGCATTGAGCCATGACATGGCCCGTCGCATTCCCAACGCGCAGCTCGTCATTTACCAGGACGCCGGGCACGGAGGCATCTTTCAGTATCACACCGACTTCGTGATCAAAGCACTGGAGTTCCTGGCGCAATGAATCCTTCGCGGTCAGCGACAGATGAAGTCCCCATGAAGCTCGGCAGAACATGAATTTTGAACAGGTTTCGTCGAAGACAGGCCTTGCCGTACTTCACCGAGATCTGGAGAAACAGATGAAAGCAGTCCGGTTTCATAAGACAGGCGGACCCGAAACGCTGGTTTATGAGGAGGTGCCCGATCCGACACTCGCCGACGATGAAGTTCTCATCCGCGTGGAAGCAGGTGGGGTAAACTTTGCCGACGTCATGCGTCGGCGCGGCGACGACTATCCTGAGCCGTCCCCTACGCCCTTCACGCTGGGTGCTGAAGTGGCCGGCACGGTCGCCGCCGTCGGGAAGGCCGTGACTTCGCTCCCAGTCGGCACGCCGGTGCTGGCGGCGCCAGGAGCAGGCGGTTATGCACAGTACGTCCGCGTGCCCGCCGCCATCGTGATGCCGCTGCCGCCCGGGCTCGACTCGGAACGCGCTTCGGCGCTGGTTGCCCATGGCCTTACCGCCGCTCTGGTCCTGCGCAAGGCCGCTCGACTGGCGCCGGGCGAAACGGTGCTGGTGGAGGCTGCGGCAGGTGGAGTGGGCTCGTTCGCAGTGCAACTTGCCAAGCTGTACGGCGCCGGCAAGGTAATTGCTGCCGCCAGCAGCCCTGCAAAGCGGGCCCTGGCCGAGCGCCTGGGGGCGGATTCGTCGGTGGACTACACCGCCCCCGATTGGGCCGAGCAAGTGCGCGCGCTGACCGACGGCAAGGGTGTAGACGTGATCCTGGAGACGGCCGGTGGCGACAACGTCGCCGAAGCGTTCAAGGCATTGGCTCCGTTCGGACGCCTTATTTTCATCGGCCAGTCCAGCGGCAAGAGCAGCCTGATTGACCCGTGGAAGCTGACCGTCCCCAATCACAGCGTCACCAGCTTTTACGTCGGCGCCTACCTGGCCTTCCCCGATCTGATCCAGGCGACGCTAACCGAACTCTTCGGACTGGTTTTGTCCGGCAAGGTGACTCTGCAAACGGAAACGGTGTTGCCGCTCTCGCAGACCGTCGAAGCACATCGCCTCCTCGAAGGGCGCAGCACGACCGGTAAGGTCGTGCTGCAGCCTTGGGCATGAGTTGGATTCCGTGCGAACTCGGCCCATAACTTAATCAACATTGAATTTAATGCATCATGAAAGCGCTCACCTTCAAACGCTATGGCAAGTCACCCGAGATCGGGTTCGCCGAAGTGCCTCGCCCCACGCTAAAGCCTGATGAACTGTTAGTCCAGGTCCACGCGGCGGGATTGAACCCGATCGATAACATGATTCCGGCGGGAACGTTCAAGCTCGTCCTGAAGTTAGAGTTGCCGGCGGCGCTCGGCAGCGATATTGCTGGTGTGGTGACTGAGGTCGGCAGCCGCGTGACGCGTTTCAAGGCGGGCGATGCAGTCTTTGCCAGCCTCTTCGATCTTGGTAGAGGCTCGATCGCCGAATTCGCGGCGGTGCCGGAGAGCGTCGCCGCTTCGAAGCCTGTCAATCTGGACTTTGTGCAGGCCGCGGCCGTTCCGATGGTCGGGCTCACCTCCTGGCAGGCGTTGAAGGAGCGCGCCAATCTTCGAGCTGGCCAGAAAGTCTTCATCCCTGCCGGGTCCGGCGGTATTGGCACGTTTGCGATCCAACTGGCAAAGTACTTCGGCGCGAGGGTGGGAACGACCACCAGTACGGGCAATGTCCAACTGGTAACCAGTCTGGGTGCAGACGAGGTTGTCGACTATAAGAAGCAGGAGTTCGAAAGAGTGCTGCACGGCTACGACGTTGTGCTTGGGACTATCCGAGGAGATGCGATTGAAAAGTCCATGGGCATCCTCAAACCGGGGAGCAAGATTGTGTCTCTGATCGGGCCGCTGGACGCAGCGTTCGCCCGTGCTCGCAGGCTGAACTTTATTCTGAGGTTGGTACTCGGGCTGATGAGCCGCAAGATCATGCGGCTTGCGAAGAAGCGGGGTGTAACCTATTCATTTCTCTTCGTGCGCCCCGATGGAGCCCAACTCGCCGAAATTGGCGAACTGCTTAAGTCAGAACGCATCCGTCCGGTGATTGACAAGGTGTTTCCGTTTGAACAAGCAAAGGAAGCGCTTGAATACCTGGCCCAGGGACGCGCCAAGGGCAAAGTCGTCGTCAAGATCAAGTGACGTGCTAAGCGCTTGGCTTTGGATGAACTTGTCATAGCGAAGCACGCCGGTTCTCCGGGGTGACGACGCCATCCTTCTTGAATGCCGGCTTCATCGTTGAGAGAGCTTCCGAAGTTGTCGTGGCCTTGACGTGTTCGTCGATGAAAAACCTCTTCCTATGGCGGCCGTGCGCGGACTCGACGGGCACGATCTGAGTATCGAAAACGCCATTTTCTATGGCTGCTGCTGCCCGGCGGTGGCTTTCAGCCGCCAGTCTGTCCATGTCGTCCCGTGAAACGTGGAACTCGGCGGCGACGTTTTCGGCAGTGATTCCCATGTGGAATTTCTCGAATGGGTCTTGCAGCACGCCCACCATGTAATCGAGTAGTCGCGTGTCACCCATCCGAGACCCCACCGCGCATTCAGTGTCAGGTACGGACTGCGCGACATCGACTCGGCGCCGGCGGCGATTATCACTTCTGCACTGCCCAAGGTGATCAATTGGTGAGCCGAGATGATTGCCTAAAGGCAGGAACCGCATAACAGGTTGACGTTGAACGCGGGTGTCTCTTTCGGGCGTATCTGCCAGTTCTGCCGCCATTCCCCGTCCGGCGCCTTGGGTTGAGGCATGCGTACACCGCGTCGCAGGCCCTCGTGTGCCCGGTTCCCGGCACACCGATTGCGGAATTGCACACACTACTACCCGCGAGGAGCAAGCCATGGCAACGCAACCTGTCGAGCAACGTGCACCGGACGACCGTACCGAGCAAGACATTGACAAGTCTATTGAAGATAGCTTCCCGGCGAGCGACGCGCCCGCGACCGGCGGGTCGACACGAATCGAAAAGCCGGCTGGCAGCGACGTGCCTGGCTCGGAGCCGGACGAGGATGTTCCGGATGAAGACACGCCGGGAGAGCCGTCGCCCCGCGACGTGCCGCCCGATGAAGCGGCACCGCAAGGGCACTGAGGAATTTCATGCGCACTAACGCGTGAAGCGCGCGTGCCTGTGCACGCAAATTTTTGGGAGCATCAAGGAGGCGATAAGACTACGAGCAAGATCGGCGTCATTGCATTGACCGCGTGCATTGCTTTCGCTGGAAGCGAGCGCAATGCGCCGATGGCGGCGGTGGACGAGCCGGGGGCGGCAGCGCCGGGCAGGGCGGCACCGGGGGCGCCCAACGCTAGCGGAGTGACGGGCAGCACGTCCAGTTCCAAAGGTACAAACACCATGAAGCCGAAGTCTTCAAAGTCGGGCAAGAAGATGTCGCAGGGCGAAGGTGCTTCCGATACCGCCGCTTCGTCGGCGCAATGAATGCCGAAGGAGTGCACCGGTGCTGCCGACCGGGACGGCGCCGGGCATAGATTGCAAACTGGGATTGTTAGCCGGATTCGTGGCAAATATTCTGCTGGTCGACGACGACGTGGAGAACCTGTGGTCGCTGCAGGTGGCACTGGAGGGGGACAGTCATCGTGTAAGCGTTGCCGGTGACGTCCGTCGGGCGCTCGACATCCTGCGTCGTAACCCGATCCAATGTATCGTCATCGACTACGGGATGCCGGAAATCGATGGCGTCGAGTTCTGCCGGATCGTGCGAAGCCTGCCGGATCAATGCGCATTGGCCATCGTCATACTGTCAGCCTCGCCCGAGCCGACCCATACACCGCCATTCTGGAACCGCTTCTTCCGCAAGCCCGCCAGTTTTGACGATCTGATCTCCGTAATCGAAGAACATACGGGGCGCCTTTGCCCGGCCGGGCGAGTTGACAGCGTCGAAATGCAGCTGCTTCAATGCGGGCGTTGCTCCAATGCGAACATCCACCTGCGTCGCGCTGGGCACCCGTAAGCGCCAGATGCTGGCCTTGACCGCGCCTTGGCCGCCCGGTCGGGACGGGTAGAATCGCATTTGGGAAAGCCGATACGGGAATTCAGGATGGGCGACATCGAAAAGCGGCCGCACGGGGTGTCCGAAACGGAGGAACAGTTTCGTCTTCTGGTTCAGGGTGTCACCGATTACGCCATCTTCATGCTCTCACCCACAGGCATCGTGACGAGGCGGAACCCGGGTGCCGAGCGGATCAAGGGGTACAGCAACGCCGAAATCCTCGGCCAGCACTTCTCACGTTTCTACACGGGCGAAGACCGGGCGGCGGGGGCGCCGGATTCGCGTTCGTGCACAAGCCATACCGCCTGGCCGGTCTTGCCACGGCGCTGAGAGGGTAAGATCGACGTACCGAATATCGTCCCGCCGGTGTCGCATGCGCAGGTGAAGCCGCACGGCAATATCTGAGATCGCGGCAACGAGGCTGGCTGCCCAGTTAGGGCACGTACTGGCTATCAGGAGTACGTACCGCAATAACTGTCAACTAACACAGCGACGGCGCAGAAGAAGGTCAAAGATGACCTCAAGAAGCTCAAGCAGTTTTGGGAATCGATCAGGCCGATCCGGAACTTCTACGGAGGGCTTCACGCTAGCCGCCGAGTATCGACATCAGTCCTCGTTCTCCGATAAGGCGAAGGAATCGACGCTTGCAATGGAAAGAGAACGTGGCCTCGTGAATGTCGTCGTCGGGATTCGATATCCTAATTAGACTTGACATAAATTTAATTGTCGAAATTAATTCGTAATCCTATATTATCAAAAAGAAGCAGTGTCGGGGTTTAGAGTTCCGGCCATATGAAGCCTGTAGCGCGTCAGCCAGCGCGAATATCAATGAGCATGCTGGCCACGAAGCAAGTTATGTATTCCATGCTGCGCCAGCGTCAGCGGCGCGCACGGACTGCGTGGGGGCTCCGGCTCGATACGTACGGAAAAGTCGACGTCGATGCCATGAGATGAACATCCGTCATCCCCGCAGCTGCGTGTGCGGGGTGACCTTGTAGCCGTGGGACACGACGAAATCACCTCGTAAGGTACGTTCGGCGAAGGATCCATTCACGACCGCGCATAGTTGCCTGCCGCAAAGCCCGGCTGCTCTGCCGGCCGAGACGGGCCGTACGTTGATGCATTGTGACTCATAGGTTACAATGACGCGCATGACAAAGCTGATCATTACCCCCGAATTCGACGCCTGGCTTTCCCGCGTACGGGATCGTCAGGCTGCGACGGCGATCACCGGTCGGCTCAAGCGTGCAGCGTTAGGCAACCTCGGATACTGGCGTGCGGTCGGCGACGGCATCTCGGAGATGAAGATCGACGTCGGTAAGGGGTATCGGGTCTATTTCACGCAGCGTGGCGACGTCCTGGTGATCATTTTGTGCGGTGGGGACAAGTCCACGCAGTCCGCAGACATCAAGCGGGCGAAGGCCATCGCGAAAGAGCTGGAGGATTGAAATGAAAGTAAGCGAGCTGATGGAGTTCGACGCTTCGAAGTACCTGAAGGACGAAACGGACTACCGGCTGTACCTTGCGCAAGCGTTCGAGGGCGGCGACCCGGTCGAGATTCAGGCGGCGCTCGGGGACGTTGCCAAGGCGCGAGGCATGACGGCGCTCGCGCGCGAGTCGGGCATTGCGCGTGAGGCGCTGTACCGGGCGCTCTCCAACAAGGGGAATGCGGAGTTCGCGACGATCATGAAGGTGATCGGGGCGATGGGCCTGCACCTTACGCTGACGAAGCCCGAGGAAGACCTGAAAGCGAAACTCAAGGCAAAGGCTGCAGGGAAGCCTGTCGCGGCGAAGAAGAAGGCTGCGACGGTCGCGAAACGTGGCGTCAGCACGGCGACGAAGGCTCGTGCCGATGCTACGGCCCGCAAGACCGCCAAAGGGCGCACCAAGGCCAGCAGCGCCCACGCGCACGCCTGAAGCACCATCCCACTCGCAGCCACGATCCGCCGACACCGGCCTCGCAGGCTTCGTCGCCTATGCGACATCGAATAATGGATAAGAACAATCGGGCTCCGTCTCGCAAAGAGATGCTGAAGCGCGGCATTCTGCCGGGTGCCTTGATTGGCATCGCAGGCGAGATCGGGTATGTCTCGGGCTGAGTTCGGACGCGCCGATCGCCGGCATCCGCAACATCGGCGTCATTGCTCACATCGATGCTGGCAAGACCACCATTACCGACCGGATTCTCTTTCACACGGGACGCATCCATCGCCTGGGCTCGGTTGACAGCGGCACGACGGTAACCGACTGGATGGCCCAGGAGCGCGAACGGGGCATCACGATCGTGGCGGCGGCGATCAGCGCGCGGTGGCGCGACTGCATGATCAACCTGATCGATACTCCGGGCCATATCGATTTCACCGCCGAAGTGCAGCGCTCGCTACGGGTGCTGGACGGCGCCGTGGTGGTATTCGATGCCGTGCACGGCGTACAGCCGCAAAGCGAGACGGTATGGCGGCAGGCCGATCGCTACCGGGTGCCGCGGCTGTGCTTCATCAATAAAATGGATCGCATCGGGGCCGACTTCGAGCGCGCGCTGGCCAGCGTGCGTGAGCGCCTCGGTGCGCCGGTGGCATGCCTGCAAATGCCTGTCGGCCACGAAGCGGCGTTCGAAGGCGAGGTCGATCTGTTGTCGATGCAGGCGCTGCGCTGGGGGGCTGCGCAGGAGGGCAAGCCGGATTGTGGTCCCATACCGGCTGAATATCGTGCGGCGGCCGAGGCCGCGCGGCAGCGCCTGATCGAGTCCGTCGCCGAGGCTGACGATGAACTGCTCTCGCTTTACGTGACCGGCGGCGACGTCGGGACGGAGCCGTTACGCGCGGCGCTGCGTCGTGCCACGCTCGCCAATCGCGTCTTTCCGGTTTGCTGTGGCGCCGCGTTACGGGATATCGGCGTGCAACCGCTGCTGGACTGCGTGGTCGATTTTCTGCCGTCACCGCTCGATATCGGCGAGGTACACGGGACCCACAGCGGGCTCACGATCTGCCTCGCGCCGCGCGACGAAGAACCCCTCGCGGCGCTGGTCTTCAAGATCGTTAACGATCCCTACGTCGGCCACCTGGCCTATGCGCGCATCTATTCGGGCATGGTCAGCGCCGGCATGACGCTGCACAATGCCACCCGTAACCGCAAGGAGCGGGCCGGGCGCCTGTTGCGCATGTATGCCAATCACCGCGAAAACGTCGAGGCGCTGCACGCCGGGGAAATCGGTGCGTTTCTCGGCCTGAATCAGACCTATACGGGCGATACGCTCTGCCACGCGGAACACCCGGTAACGCTGGAAACCATCACTTTCCCCGAGCCTGTCCTGCGGGCCACGGTAGAACCGAAAACGCTCGCCGAGCACGGCCGCATGGCCGACGCGTTACGCCAGTTGACCGACGAGGATCCGACCCTGCAACTGAGTCTCGATGAAGATAGCGGCCAATTGGTGATTGCCGCCATGGGCGAACTCCATCTCGAAATCTTGCTGGACAGGTTGGAGCGCGAATACGGTGTAGCGGCGAAAATGGGGCGGCCGCGCGTGGCCTACAAGGAAACCATCACGCGCGAAGTGGCGGCTCAGGAGGGGCGTTTCGTCCACCAGACGGGCGGGCATGGCCAATACGGCCATGTGATTCTTTCGCTGCACCCCGGCGCGCGCGGCTCGGGCATGCGCTTCGAAAACGCAATCACCGGCGGGGCGGTGCCGCGCCAGTTCATCCCGGCGGTGGAGCAGGGTGTGCGCGATGCCGCCGAAGTCGGAGCGCTAGCAGGCTATCCCGTCACCGACATCGAGGTGCGTCTCGAAGGCGGTTCCAGCCATCCCGTCGATTCGAATGAATTCGCTTACCGCGCCGCGGCCATCCAGGCATGCCGCGCGGCGTTCGGCAAGGGGCGGATGGTGCTGCTTGAACCGATGTTCCGCATCGAGGTGCTGGTGCCGACTGAGTACACCGGGGCCGCGCTGGCGCTGCTCGGCGCCCGCCGCGCCGAGATTGAAGCGGTGGCGCCGCGCCCGGGCGCTGTGGAAGCGATTGCCGGTCAGGTGCCTCTCGCCGAAATGTTCGGCTATGTTACTGAATTGCGCTCGGTCACCCAGGGCCGCGGACTGTATTCCATGGAGTTCGACCACTATGCCGAGGTCGAGCTTGAGGTGGCAGGCGTGTCGTCCCGGAATTAAACGGCGGAACGACCTTCATCAGTCGAATTCAGCCGCTGCCGGCGCGGTTCGAAAGCCGCCGTTTTTGGGGCACACGCAGGCGAGCGGAATCCGTCTGGGCAGCGTCATCCCGTGCTTCGTGTGTAACCCTCGTTTGAACCGACAAAGCCGTGAGTCGTCAACTGGACACGAAGGGCTACGAAGTTACCACTGGTATTGGTCCGGATCTGATGGACGGCGCCCAGGCCGCCGTCCCTGGACGATCAACGGGATTGTCGAGCGGCCTAACTGGGTCGTTTCCCTTTACTTTCCCCAAATCGTATTCAAGTGAGATCTTTCAAAACGGTTTTTCGCGGCTCGTCCGCCTTATTCGATAGCGACGGTGGTTGTACAAGCGCTGTCCGGCCGACTCGTCAGGCTGGACTCGACCCGTATCGGTCGATGGGTCTTAAGGAGCGAATGGCAGATCCCTATTCGTTGGTGCTAGGATCCAAAGACGACCACGCTGGAGACGAACATGGCCCGCGCTGAGAACACGCACAACGGCTTTGAATATTCAGTTCAAACGCTCCCGAAACAAGGCGTCGGCGGTGCGGATTTGCAGATATTCGGGTTCCACGGCTTCGTGCTTATCCCGAACGACACCGATGCTCAGCCCGCCACGCAAATTCCGGTTCAATGCCTTGAGGAAGAGGGCTACCGTCGCGAAAACTGGGCGTTGGATGCTGCCATTGATGAAGCAAAAGCCATCATCGACGGCAAGCGTCCACTGAAAGGCCCAACGGCGCTCCGTGGCGGCAGACTTATGCGGGCCTAAGAGGGGTGCTGGACGACACAGCCGCTGGACTGCTGCGGCGGTGGCTAACATGGCTTGGCCCGAAGACCTCGAATTCATGTGTATGAACCACGCCACCATTGTCAATGATGCGCCGGAACCCCGTGATGCGCTGGGATCTGCATCAGTGGGCCGCAACAGTCGCCGCTGCGGACCACCACGGCTTCGCAAACGAACAGGCAATGACACTGACGAAAGCCCTTCCCGCGCCCGTAGCCGCCGCGACCCTCGGCGCTATTGCACTGGCATAAGCAGACGATCACGATGATCGTGATCGGGTATGCCACAAGCTGAAGGCGCATCTCCATTGGGAAAACCGCAGCCACGGATGCAGTCTGGCCAGGTCAGCCCCGCCTTGAGCGGGGCTTTTAATTCTGGCTGCGCCATCAATGCCTATGGTGCAACCAGTCTCGCACGGGATGCGTGTCCAGCCAGCGGGATTGCGGATTCCTGTGATGTGCGCGTTTGTAGTGCTCTGCTACCAATATTGCAGCTATGGTCAGCGCCATCACCCCAAACAGCACACCCGTCATCGACTCGGCCATGGCAGCCTCCTTCCCAGGTCGCGGGCATGCTTGCATTTTAGGCGATGCGTTCGTGCAAACCGGCGTTTTGCGTCGTCCCTTTCATTCCGGAAAGACGTGGCGTTACCCGTCGATTGATACGTCGAACTGTGTCCGACAACCTGGACATTTGAACGGCTCGACCCTTGCGTCGACAATGCGGCGAGCGGTTGCTCCTCGCCGGCGAGGTAGCAGACCGGGCACGAAAACGCGTCGTACGATCGAAGTCGGTGCCACCGGTCGACGAAGTGCTGAATGTCGACAGGCTGGGTGCCGTTCGCCTCGAGGCGGTCGAGAAGCACGTGGAACAGAGCGGGGCTTTGCATTGAGACCTCCGCAGCGATTTTCGGCCATCGTAGCATCTGCGCACCAATGCGCGGCTGGTAGACCAGGAGTTCCACGCGCACGCCCCGCAGGATGTTCAGTGCTAGTGTAGTAGTGGGATTTCCCCAGTCATCCGGAGAACACGATGTCGTCAGAACCCGCCACAAAATCCGTCGAGCCACCTGCGACGCGAGACAAGCCGCCCCCGGGCGCGGCGCCTCAGACCGAGTCATCTGTACCGGACGCAGATAAAGAGGAGCCGGTACCGCACGAGCGCCCGCCTGTCCGGTCAGACGACAACTGACTATTTGCCGCTCCCTCGGCTTGACATCGGCCGAATGCGCTCTGCGTAACGGATCCACGCGTCGCGACGTGAAGCTGAAGGCGCATATTCGTATTTGCTCTCAACCACGAGTGGAGGAAAGCACATCAGAATGCGTTCGAGTTTCTTGGGCCGTTTTTGACGGACTGGTCGCCAAGGCACAGTTGTCTAGTTGATCTTGCAGAAATCCAGCACAATCAGGCCAGGTGAGTCATCGCATGCCGATTCCCAAAGGACATCTAATGGCTTTGAGTTTGCACATGGCTTTTGCCAGGAACGCCGCGGGTCAGGTAGTCGCCGCGAGCGACCTGCCGTCTATCGGTCAGGCAGGCTTCCTTTGCGTCGGCTGCGGTGGCGAGTTAACCCTGTACAGGCCGAACAACTCTCAGGCCAGCTTCAAGCATGCGCGCCCAGTCGCTTGCGAACTTGGCGCGCTGCGGGCGCTGCACGCGGCAGCCCTGCAACTGCTCGTCGAAAGCCGTTTTGTCGAAACTCCCCCGCTGACCCCGAGCGGTAATAGAGATGGCGGGCGCCGCATGATTGAAGAGTGGGGCGGCGAGGTGTCGGTGTGCACGAGGGTCGATGGCGTCCCGGTCGACCTGTACGCCGAGACACTGGCGGGTCCGCTTATCATCCAGGTCGCTATCAAACCGTTGTACGACGCAACGACCCGGCCCATTGTCCGTGCGCTCGGCTACGCAGCGCTGGAAATCTCGATACCGCAGCCGGACGAAGTCCTGAGCGTTGGCGATCTGCGGGAGGTGGTGCTGCACGGGCTTAAGAACAAGATATGGTTGTGGCACCCGGCGACCGGCAATCGGCTGGCGCAACCAGAGCGACGGCCGGTGGAAGTGGTGCTGCTCTTTGGCGAGGTGGAAAGACCGGCTGCGAGGCTGTCGATGCCCGTGGCAGTGCCGCCATGGGGGGTGCAGGCGGGCTCGCGATTGATGCGGCGTACCGTCAACTGCCCGTTGCCGAAAAGATCCGCTCGCTCGAGCAGCAGCTTGGCGTGCCCTGTGCGTGCTGGCCCGATGCCATCGGCATTGATGTGGTTGGCAAGGACTCTTTTGGACTGGGTGATCCGCGCATCTGGCAGGCGGACGTGTTTGGCAAGTTCGTGCACCCCCATGCCCAAGCCGCCAACGGCCGGAACTTCTCCATGCTGAAGGTGCTCGGCTGGCTATACATGCGCTGCGAAATCAACCCGGCGTTCGAGGATGCGGAGAAGATCGCGGTATATCAGTACCTGTGCGAGCTGACGGCACAGGGTTATCTGATGGATCTGCCTGACCAGCAATACAGGGTGCTGCCGGGACCGCATCCTGATGCGCGACCGTCGCTGAAGTGGAATCCGGATGCAAGGCTGACCGTCAGCGGCCTGCGAGTTTGCGCGGAGCGGGTGCGACTGGAGATCCCGGCCAACCGGGTCCATCGGCTCCTCGAATATTTTGAAGATGGTCATCCGGCAGTGCCGGTAGCGGCGTTCGTGCAGGACCTGATGCGCAGACTTCACGCTCCCGAGCGCAACATCGTAGCCCTATTGCACGAAGCCGCACTGATCCTCTGATAGCGCGCATATACAGTTTGCGCTCAGTGCGCAAACCTCAGTCCTCAAATGATTTCGGACTACTGATCTGATCAAAGATCAAAATTCGATAATGTTACTTATGCTAAATTAAATTAGGAATGCAAACGTTATCCATTGTCCTTGTTCATCTGCGCGGCACCATCCTTCGCCTGTGCGCGGACTGCTTCGTTCCTCGTAATGGACTCCGGGCTATCGTACTCCGCCTACGAGTGCCGGCGATGTTGGCATCAACGGCAAGATCATCCATATGGCGCACGACGAACTCCGGTTCGGCGGTGTCGAGCCACGCTGAATAGGCGTCTATCGCGTCATCAGACTGATGTTACTTACAAAGAGCTTTAACGCGTTGTAGCGCGCGGGTAGACAGCAACCAACTGATTTTGCACATTTTTATTTGGGGGATCAAGGCAAACCCACGCCTGGTCTGGGTGCGTCTAACCGGAAAATTGTTCGGAAATCAAAGTCACCCCCTATACCGCGCCGTCGACAAGGCCGGCAACACAGTTGACTTCCTGCCGCGAGCCAAACGGGACAGGGAATCGGCCCGACGGTACTTCGAGAAGGCCATCGAACAGAATGGCGTGCCCGACACCGGAACCATCGACAAAAGTGGTGCCAATCTGGCCGGGTTGCACGCCGTGAACGCCGCGCGGAAAACTTGCGTCAAGATTCGCCAGGTCAAGTACCTCAACAATATCGTGGAACAAGACCATCGGGCGATCAAGCGCCGCACCCGACCTTGTTGGGATTCAAGACATTTCGATGCACCCGGATCCTGCTGAGTGGAATCGAAGTCATGGACATCGAAAGGCCAGACGATCGATGGCGCTGTACCGAAGCGCTCAGTTGCCGAACGTTTGTATTTCCTAGCGATATGAGTTTCCCTATCTATATCGCCTCGTTATGTCCAGATTTCGTTACTGAGACAGATCCAAAAAAAATCCACTTTCGTCGCTTTAGGCTTCGACTTCATCGACGGCAATTCGCGTATTGCAGTTTCGACAAGTCCACATGGCTATCTCCGCCGCCGCTTTCGTCGCTGTTGGCGGTTGCCGGAGTTCTGAGGGTCGGCGTGGCAATTCAGGGCTCGTGTTCTTTAAGCAGCTTGTTAGCGAGGGCGCGCGCTGCCTCTCGCGCCCGCTCCTCACTTGGAAATTCGATTTCGGTTTCGTGCGGATCGTCCGAGTCAGGTTCGGCTCCCACTTCTCGCAGATGAACGATTCCGCGATAAGAGCCGGCAACCGTCTTCATCACACGAACTCGTGCGATGTGCGTGTGAGTTGCGTAGATCTCGTCTTCCACCACGATCTCCCATTCCCTTTTTCAAGGAATCGTAGCATGAGCCAATGGATTGACCGCTGCCACTTCGGTGACTGCAGCGATACGAGGCGCACCAAATGGAGCTTGCCTGAACTCGCCGCGCAATCGGCGTTCTGGACCGTCTCCAGCCATTGCACAAATAGCACCCGGGCTGTCTCTGGCAAGGCAGACCACCACACCACGCCCGAACACCGGCATGGCAGGCATCGAAGCGGAATCGACAGTCCCGGGTTCGCGCCCAGGGGCTGCGTGTTACTTCTGGAAGGTGCCGAGCAGTTCGGTGTGTGCCACCACATGGCCTGTCATCGCCGCCTCCAGTGCCGCCTTGATAGGCTGGTGAAGATCGGGCAGCACGGTGTCGAGCGCGTAGAGCTTGTGAAAATACCGATGACGGCCAACGGGCGGGCATGGGCCGCCATACGTAGTGCGATGGAAGTCGTTGGTGCCTTCAAGTGTGCCTGCCGGAAGTGCGACCGCTGTGACGCCTTCCTGAAAACCCGGCGCCGTCACCGGGATGTTGTAAAGCACCCAGTGGACCCATGTCATCCGTGGTGCGGCCGGGTCGGGCGCGTCGGGGTCGTCGACGATCAGCACGAGGCTTTTCGCATTGGCGGGTACCCCGGACCACGCGAGCGGCGGCGAGACGTCCGCGCCCTTGCAGGTGTAGCGCCGAGGAATTTCGGCCCCTTCATGGAAAGCTTGCGAGGTAAGGGTGAACGCCATGATGCGCTCCTCGGCGTCAGTCCGCGCCGCCATCTCAGTCTCAACGCGCCCTTCCAGGGTACCCCTCCACTGGGACGTAGACGGCACGACAGGGCTCTCTGATGCGGCGTGGACGGAATGACACGCTCCATCCATGTCGTTTCAGATCAACGAGACTCCCTTACTCTTTCCCACCACCGTTGATCCCGCTTCCGCTTCGCCATACCTGCTTTCCTCGTTCGGAGAGTTCGCCGCAGCTGTGCTCCGCGTCGCCCTCCGTCCCGTCTATCGCCATCTCACCGCCCGCCTGCTCCTGTGCCTTCTGCTTCTGCTTGTGCCTCGCTGCCACGGCTTCATCGTGCGACCTGCCTGCATAATTCAGGGTCATCTCGCCAACTCCTTCAAAAACCGGTCTCTGCGCCCCACCCAAGCTGCCCAGCGCGTGTCATTTCGCTAACGGCAATCCAGAATACCTGCGCCGTTAGTCCAATACATGATTTCCGTCCAG
The DNA here is from genome assembly GCF_038900695.1 of Paraburkholderia sp. JHI2823. Lineage (NCBI taxonomy): Bacteria > Pseudomonadati > Pseudomonadota > Betaproteobacteria > Burkholderiales > Burkholderiaceae > Paraburkholderia > Paraburkholderia sp. JHI2823. The sequence continues at coordinate 29,336 of NZ_JAYMRY010000049.1, forward strand.
CCAGAGGGTCTTCTGTTTCCGCCGGAGGCCGCGCCTGTACTGTCGCAATGAAGCGCCGAACATGGCAGCCCCCTTTCCGGGCAGAATCGTTCTTATATTCTAGGTGACCATAAGAATATCGGGCATCTCCATCCGCTGTTGGACGGCTTGGGCATGTCGGCCAACGCAAGCTGCGGTGAAATTTTCGCCAGTTTCTCTTCAGACAATTCTCGGAGAAGATGATTTTCGACAGGAGAAGCGTGCCCGGACATACGTCATTACTGCAGCGGCTGAGTTTGCCGAAGACGACCCAACGACACGACGCGTCGCCCGCCTGGAATCCGAACTCGCAAAGCAGAGGTTGTGCGGGGATTCTGGAGTCTTCGAGCGAGAGACTGTATTGCTCCCGATCCGTACCAGTCTGGTATGTTGGATCGTCGCTCGGTCCCTCAGCGATGCGGCACAAATACACAGCGGCGCAGATACACATAGCCCGCGTACCCACGCGCGGATTCCACCACACGAACGCGTAAGAAGTGCGTTTTGGTACAAAATGCGAAATCGTTCATGATGATTTTCCGCGTGCGTTCAGTCGCGCCTGGCACTCCGGGTGAAATCGAACGAATGCGATCGAATCCGAATGTAACAACGAGAATCCGCAAGAACGACCCGGTGACTTCAGTCCGATAGGCTCAACGCTCCCTCAGTACGAACTCATGCCCGCGAATCTGATGAAACGGACGGGGGAGCGCCCGATTTCTCTCGCGCTTATCCGGCGACCCTCTGCGGCCGATACACATCGGCTGTAGCCATGGACAGCCCCGCCTACGGGATTGGTGAAAACATCTCGAATCCTGAATAGTCCGCCGGAGAGCGTTAGTGAAAATGTGGCGCCACCAATATCGACGTGTTTGCCGATGAGCGTCACCGCAAGACTCTCGGCGAGCTGGGCGATCTGCTGGCGTGGATGAAGTCGCACATTGACTTCGTAGCGCTCACGGCGGCTGTCGACACGATTGCCGCGCAACCGGTTAGGCCTCGGGACAGTCGTCCGTCGTACCCGACTGAAACCGCAATGGCCCCTGCCATGCTTTCGTGCTCGCACCAGCATCCCTTTCGAGAAGATGCAGGCGCAAAAAGGCATTGTCCCCTGCCAGCAGTGACGCGACTAACGCATCGCCAGGTCTCGTGCCTGGATTGAGCTTTTGTTCGCGACGATCGAGCAAAGCTCGCAAGGTTGATCGCACCGCGTCGGCGATTCCGTCCGTGCGACGTTTAGTTAAAAGTCATCGACTCGAGGCAGTCTGGCATGCGCCTGTTCCCTGGCAGGCCCGTAGCGTACACCCGAAGGCCTCGAGGATCCGCTCGATATACGGATTCTTGTTCGCGAACGGACCGAGACGTGCTTCGCGATGCGTAAGCATGGTTGCGTTGGCTTCAAACATGAGCACGCCAACCGGGTTGCTATAGAGCGCCCGTTACGCACGGCCGTCGCTTCTCTTCCATGACCGAAATGTTGGAGCGACGCGAAACCAGCCGTTAATCTGGTGGTCGACTTCAAATTTACATAAATAGTATTATAGAAGTTAAGTTCGCATTACTGATTGTACGCACGCCACGAGTCTTTTTCAGACGTGGAGATAGAAGATGATCTTGTTCAGGTTCATCGACGCGGCGAGTGTGGTCATTATATAGGGGATGACGACGTCGAACCCGGAGCGCGAGTGGGTGACGCTCCGCAGCTCGTGATACTGATCGACGGGGTGATTACCGACCGCGAGGTTATCGACGCGCTCCGAGTCTTCAGCGAAGCGCGGCGGGAAGAACGCCACGCGGTTGACGATGCCGCTGCCTCAACGATCGATTACGGCGCCTCCGCATGTTGATCCTGGAAATAAAAGGCGTCACGTGCGAATAAAAGCTGTGAGCGGCATCCGCGATGTTCTCGCGGCCTTTCGAGGAACCTCGCAACACACCGTTGCGTTTGCCATCAGCCGGCTGTTTGGAGATCTTCGCGCGTCGCTCTCCCGGCGCTAAGCGGCGACATCGAGCTGCGCTCTCACTTTAGCGAAGAAAGCTCGTCGCCCTGGACAGCAGTTGCTCGAATCGCCGAAACCACGGCATGTGTTTATCGCCGTCCGCCATACTCATAGTGACCGATAAACGCCCACCCACCGTTGCGATCCCCACAACAGGTATCGGTTCCACGTTCAGCAACAGGTAGGCTGCTCTGACACGGACACTCGACTTCGAATTGCTGAAGGGAAGCATTCCGAGGTTCGAAAGTACGGTCTGGTACCCGAGCTCGCAACGTATCGCCCCCCACAATGCCTGCATGTCCTCCTCGCTTCGGATGTTCGCTAGCATCGACCGCATTGCCTTGATGCTGTCGAGTAAGGGCGGCAATGTGCGCGCCTGATCCAGCTGAGTCCGCACGGTTCGCGCCGCCTCCCAGAAACAGTCGGTCTTACCTTCGGTGATCGAGGTGATACCGGATGTAATGTACAACCCGACATCGTCTTCAATTGAAGGCAAGTGGTGACGTGCATTGATGGGTGACAGACTGCGCCGCGATGGCCCTTCCTGGGCAAGGAGCGCGGCGGCTGTCAGGGCGCCGTGAAGGGTCGTATGTTCGTAACGGCAGCGCAAACCCAGTTCGTCGACGACATCGGGCGAGAGTGAAAACGTTGCGATGACAGGCTGTCGCGAGGGTATGTGACCAACTGTCGTCGAGACAGCGTCATACCGTGAAGCGGTCGAGCCGGGGGTGATCAGTTGCTCGCGGCTCATGCGCGCTGGCAGTGGGGCGCGAAGTTCACCCTGCACCGATTCCAGAATATCCCTTGTGAGATAAACGGCGGAGATACCGTCGCCAATGGCGTGATGAACGGCCAGTATCAAATGCGAAGTCGATTCGCCCTGAACAAGGCGTACGCGTATCAAGGGGCCTTTCTCCGCGTCAAAACGCGTATGGAGTTCGCGGGTCGCGGCACCCATCCATGCAGCCTCGCCTGTACCATGATCCAGTCGAAACGGGATGGGCTCGCCAGTCGCGACGAATCTCGGCCGTGTCCCAGGGTCGCAGACAATGCGGACGCGCAATGAAGGATGTCTTTGCTGAACCGCGGCCAACGCGGTCGGCCAAAAATCTCGGCCTGACGGAAGATTGTCGATCTCTGTCACCAGAAGAAAATGACGCGGCTCGACTCGATCGGTCGCCCAAAGGATCTGTTCGAAGGCGTCCAGTTCACGCGTCAGGACATGAGCCGACCCGTCCTGCATCGTGGTTTTTTGCTCGGTGTTTGACATATCGATTGAATGACGCTGGTGAATTCTTCAATTACTTCGACCTCGGCTGCTGAGGCAGTTATGCTGGAAAAAGGGCACAGCTATCCCACGATGCCAAGAACGAACGCATTCACGGCCAAAAGCAATAGAAGCAGGATCGCAGGCAGATAGCGTATGGCGACTGATCCGGCATCGCGCTTGTGCGAACCGGGCGTCGCATTGAACCTTGCTCGTTTTCTCATTTCGAAGGATTCTCGAAGCGGCGCGCGCAACGATAATGCACACCCCGCAGCGAGGCGCGCGTGGTCTCACGGCACAGCGTTGAAGGTTCCCGGCAACGAACAGCGTTGCCGTGTTCAGTAGGCAGCAGCCATCGACAGCAGCAGATAGCGCATGAGTTCGATTTCTTCATCGAGCGGCGCGTTCGGCGCGGCATTGTCGTCCGTCGACGGCGGCGCCGTATCTCCGTCGAGACATGCAGCAGTCGGCGCTTCCGGGGTGCAAGACGCATTGCCACCGCCCGGACCGCCGCGCCGAAGCAATCGGCTCAGCGCGCCGATCACGAGGGATCCTCGACGAGATGCGTTTCGTCGATCGGTATCCGCATATAGCGGCGGCCATTGTGGTCGGAAGCGGGCAGACGTCCGCCGCGCAGATTCACCTGCATCGCGGGGAACAGCAGTGCGGGCACCTTCAGCGTGAGATCGCGCGCAGTTCGCAACGCAACGAATTCGCTCTCGCTGATGCCGTCGCGCACATGAATATTGTGTTGCCGCTGCTCGCGGATCGTCGTCGAGAAGCGTACGTCACGCCCCGCAGGCGGGTAGTCGTGACAGACGAATACGCGAGTCGATTCGGGTAGTGCCAAAAGCCGCCGGATCGACGCGTAGAGCGTTTGCGCATCGCCACCCGGGAAATCGCAGCGTGCCGTGCCGAGGTCGGGCATGAACAGCGTATCGCCGACGAACAGCGCATCGCCAACCAGATAGGCCGTGTCGGCGGGCGTGTGTCCAGGAGTTGGAATCGCACGCGCCGTCATTGTGCCGATCGTGAATGCTTCCTCGGGGCCGAATAGATAATCAAAGCCGTGCTCATCGGCGAGATCGAATGTCATCGAGAACAGCGAGCGCACGTTGACGATGCGCTCGCTCGTTGCGATGGTGCCGCCCATGCGGCGCTTCAGTTCGACTGCGCCCGACAGATGATCCGCATGCGCATGCGTTTCGAGAATCCATCCGACGACGAGTTGCTTCTCGCCGATAAACGCGAGGATGCGATCGAGCGACGCAGTCGATGCGCGCCCCGACGCCGCGTCATAGTCCAGTACGGGGTCGATCACCGCGCAAGTCGAACCGGCGCCTGCATGAACGATGTGACTGACGGTGCCCGTTGCTGCATCATGAAAAGATTGAACGTGAGGGAACATAGCACTCCTGAAACGTGATTCACCGCATGCACGAAGCGCGCACGAGAAAGAACGTGCGTAGCGCGGCGGGCGCGGGCGCCGCTGCCGCGTGATCGACATAGCGTTCGATCTGCACGTGATCGAAACCCGCTTCGAAGCAGGCTTCGCGAAAAGTAGTCGATCCGTAGACGCGAAAACCGTGGCGGCTGAACGGCATCGACAGCGCCGCTTCGGGTGTCATCGCCGCGATCACCAGTTGCCCTTTGTCGCGCAGCACCCGGCGGATTTCCCGTAGGGCTGCCAGCAGGTCCGGCCAGAAGTAGACGCTGTTGATCGCGATGGCCTTGTCGAATGAGGCGTTCTCGTACGGAATGCTGGCGGCATCCGCCGTCGTCAGCGCGACGCGTCCGTGCGCGAGCAACATGGCGTTGCGTTCGCGAGCGGCGGTTGTCATCGTCGGCGATATGTCAAGGCCGACGAGCGTGAGCCGTGGCGCACGTGTCAGCACGGATTCGATATGGCCGCCGTTGCCCGGCCCGATCTCGACGATGCGTTCGTCCGCTTGCGGATCGAGCCTGGTGAAGGCCGCGTCGATCAACGCGGCGTTGACGCGCTCCATCATGCCGCCAACCGCGAGGCCGGTCTCGCCCGCAGGACACGCGAGGTGCGACATCAGGGTATCGATGTCGATGCCCGCGAGCGCGTCGCTGCTGCTATCGGTTCTGGAGGTCACCTTCGACTCCTTCTTCGTGCGGTTTCACGAAAAGCAACGACGACGCGAGGACGACGACAAAGTTGACAAGCAACGCGATCACAGCGGCATAGACAGGCATCGCGACTGCGCCGACGTGAATCGTGTAAGTAGCGGTCTTGAAGCCGTTCCCGGCAATCATCCACGTGCCGGTGCCCAGCCCGGCTATCCAGCCTGCCATCAGACTGCGTGCGCGCATGGCCGGCACGAACAGACCGAGCACGACAGCAGGCAAAGTCTGCGCAATCCACACCCCCCCGAGTAACTGCAACTGAATCGCGAACTGCACGGGCACGAACAGGACGAAACCCAGCGCCCCGAATTTGACGAACAGCGAGACCCGCTTCGCCACCCGGGTCTCGCGCGCCGCGCTGCAATGCGGCGCGAAATACGGCCGCCACACGTTGCGCGTGAACAGGTTAGCCGCAGCAATCGACATGATCGCGGCGGGCACCAGCGCGCCGATGCCGATCGCCGCGAACGCGACGCCGACGAACCACGAAGGGAAGTAGTGCAGGAAAAGTGCGAACACCGCGAAGTTCGGACCGTACTGCCGGAACTGATCGGCGTACTCGGGCATAGCGCCGACACCCGCTGCGAGCGCCATCACACCAAGCAGTGCTACGAAGGCGAGCAGCAGCGAATACGCGGGAAGCAAGGCCATGTTGCGCCGGATCACGCGATCCGATGAGGCGGAGAATGTTGCCGTCATCGAATGCGGATAAAGCAGCAATGCAAGCGCCGAGCCGAGCGCGAGTGTTGCATATGACGAGTAGCCGTTGAGGCTCGTGGCGTCCGGCGCTTTCAGCAGCAGCTTCGCTGCCGGCAACGCCGCGAACATGTGGCCGAAGCCGCCAAGCTGCGTCGGGATCACGATCAGTGTCCCGATGATCGTCGCGTAGATCAGCAAGTCCTTGACGACAGCGATCATTGCGGGCGCGCGCAATCCGCTCGACCACGTATAGACCGCGAGCACGCCGAACGCGACGAAAAGCGGCAGTTCGCCAAGCCACCCATGCGTCGGAAAACCGAGCGCGCCGAGCGTGACCTGAATGCCCACCAATTGCAGCGCGATGTACGGCATGGTCGCGAGCAAGCCCGTCAACGCAATCGCGAGCGCGAGGGGGCGACTGCCAAAGCGGTGTTCGATGTAGTCGGCGACGGTCACGTGGCCATGCTGGCGCGCAACGCGCCACAGGCGCGGCAAGACGAGAAAGCCGAGCGGAAACGTGATGATGGTGTAAGGCACCGCAAAGAAGCCCGTCGCTCCCGCCGCGAATACAAGCGCCGGCACGGCGACGAAGGTATAGGCGGTGTAAAGGTCGCCGCCGATCAGGAACCAGCTCATGACAGTGCCGAAGCGCCTGCCGGCGAGTCCCCATTCGTGAATGGCGCTGAGATCGCCGCGCCGCCATCGCGATGCCACCATGCCGAGCGCGCTCACGAGCGCAAAGAGTGCGACGAAGATACCTATGGACGTCACGTTCATGCGGCACCTTCTTGCGATCGCGCTGAGGCCTTGCGCACGGCGCGCGCATCGAGCAGGTAGGCCGCGCCCGTCAGCAGCGCGCCCGCGAGGACGCAGCCCGTTTGCCACCAGTAGAAGAATGGCCAGCCATCGAGCGTTGGTGTCACGCGGTTGTAGGAGGGCACGCAGAGCACGGCAACGATAGGTGTGGCAAGCAACAGTAGGGTCAGCCGGGTTGTCATCGGTCGAGATCCAGGTCGAAAACGGGGGTGAACGCACGTGAGTACGCATTGATGAGCGCAGCCAGTCTTTCGATGCCGCAATCGATCTGCTGCGGCAATACGGTCGCGAAGGACAAGCGCAGGAAGTGGTGGAGCGGATCGCGCGCAAAAAATGGCGCCCCGGGGACGAATGCAACGTTGAGGGCGAGCGCGTCTTCGAGCAGCGCCGCGCTGTCGATGTCGGGCGGCAACGCGAGCCAGATGAACATGCCGCCTTCGGGCACGTTCCAGTGCACACCTTCGGGCATATGCGCATCGAGTGCGGATAGCATCGCTGCGCATTGCTCACGATAGAAGCTGGCAAGTCGCGGCACATGGGTTGCGAGAAGGCCGCCGCGCATGGACTCGTAGACGATGCGTTGCGAAAGCGTCGAGCTGTGCAGATCCGCCGCCTGTTTGACCTGCACGAACTTTTTCTGGAGCGCACCCGGCACGATCATGTAGCCGACCCGCAGTCCAGGCGAGAGAACCTTTGAAAACGAGCCCAGGTAGATAACGTTGTCGGGCGCCAGCGAATGGATGGACGGCAACGACTGTCCGCCATCGAACGCGAGCGCGGCATAGGGATCGTCCTCGACGACGATGAGCCTCGTGCGCCGCGCAATCTCCGCAATCTTCCTGCGACGCTGGATCGGCAGGCGTGCACCCGTGGGGTTCTGGAAGTTCGGCTGCAGATACAACAGCGCCGCGCGCTCGGGTTCGACGTATTCGAGCGCCTTCGACACCATGCCGTGTTCGTCCGTCTGCACGCTCACGAATTCGGGTTCGTACAGCGAGAGCGACTGCAGCGCGCCGGGATACGTCGGACGCTCCACGAGCACCGCGCTTTGCGGATCGACGAGCACCTTGCCGATGAGGTCGAATGCCTGCTGCGAGCCGCTCGTGATCAGCACGTTCAATGGCGCGACGGGATGCTGGCTGCTCGAGTGCTCGCGCGCGATCCATTCGCGCAACGGTGCATAGCCTTCGGTCGCGCTGTACTGGAAGGCGTCGGCGCTGGAGGCATGTGTCGCCCGAGCGGATGCATCACGTAGCGCTGCGAGCGGAAAGGAGGCGGGTGACGGAACGCCGCCCGCAAACGAGATCATCTCGGGTCGTTCGGTAAGCTTGAGAATTTCACGAATCGCCGAACTGTTCAGCGACCGCGCACGTTGAGCGATACGCCTCTCGGCATGGGACAACGTATTTGCCATCTGATTGCTCCTTGAAGAGCATCATCGTAGACAGCAGGGAAACGATTAAAAAGATGGATCGCGGAGTAAAACTGTTTCCGTAGGGAAACGACAGGGATAACGACACAATCGGGCCCGCGCGACTTTCATGCGCTCGATTGAAGGATTGCTTGCGAAGGGACTCAGTCGTTCATCAAGGCGGGCAATGCTTCCGCGAGATAGTCGACGGTCACGCGCATTGCTTGCGTCATGCCGCGTTGCGACGAAAAGACGATACTGAGCGTGCCGCGTGGAATGTGCCAGTCTGGCAGGACACGCACGAGCCGGCCGTCCGCGAGTTCGGCCTTGCACATCGGCGCGGGCAGGGCGACGACGCCTAGCCCCGCCTGGGCGGCGAACTTCGCGAACGGCGCGTCGTTGCAGCGAATCCTCGGGTGATATGAAACGGTCGCGGTGCGGCCGTTCGACCCATGCAGCAACCACGTGCTGCCGGTATCGCGACGCGCCAGCTGCATGCCGGACACGCCATTCAGCTCATGCGGTTCGGTGGGCGGTCCGTTCGCGAAGAGCGTGGCGCTCGCGACGAGCACAACGCGCGTTTGCGCGACGGGGCGTGCAATCAGCGAGGAACTTTGCAACGGCTCCGTATGGCTGCGTAGCGCGATGTCATACCCTTCTTCAACGATGTCGACATAGCGGCTGGAGGTCAGCAGATCGATGTCGATTTTCGGATGCATGACGAGAAACGGCGGCAACACTTGATCGAGCGCCATGCGGACGATGCCAGCCGCGCACGTGATGCGCACGCGTCCGACCGGCTCCGTCAGGCGCGCTTGCGCGGCCTGCTCGGCATTGCGTACTTCGTTCATCACGCGCAGGCAGTGCGCGTGGAAGTCCACGCCTGCCTCGGTGAGCGAGAACTTGCGCGTCGTGCGGTTCGCGAGGCGCAGTCCCAGCGCCCGCTCCAACGCCTGCAAGCGTTTGCTAAGGGTGCCCTTGGGAATCCCGATCGCGTCGGCCGCGGCGGAAAAACCGCGTTTCTCGACCACGACCGAAAAATAATACAGATCATTGAGGTCGATCATGGCGATCGTTTCCGTGGTGAGACAATGAATCCATTCTAGACCGCTTTGAGGGCAGTTTTCGTCTTACGGAACGCTGAACGAAGTGGCACAGCGCGCCGTAGCGCGCCGACCGCGCGGATCACAGGATGCCGTTGCCGAGGCCACCGTCGACCTGGATCGTCGCGCCGTTGATATAACTTGCGCGGGGAGACGCCAGAAACGCGACCAGCGCGCCGAGTTCCTCAGGGCGGCCGAGGCGCCGCAAGGGTACGTCTTCAGCCAATTCCGCCAGCCCCTGCTGTTCGCTCTTGCCATCAGCGAGTTTCTGCTTGAGCGACGACTCGCGGATACGGTCGGTTAGTATCAGTCCCGGCGCCACGTTATTGACGGTGATGCCATTTCCGTTCGCCTCGCGTGACAGCAGCTTGGCGAGACCGACTACACCCATGCGCATGCTCGTAGACAGTATCGATCCTTGCACCGCGTGCCGCACCGAAAAGCTGACGATATTGATCACGCGGCCCTCGCCGGAACGGCGCAGATGTGGCAGCGCCAGGCGTGTGAAGCGCGCAATGCTCATGAAGCTGAGATCGAACGCCTGCTGCCACGCGGCATCGTCGAACGTGTCGAACGAGCCGAAGGGCGGACCTCCGGCGTTGTTGACGAGAACATCGAGCGAGCCAAAGCGGGCGATGGTATCGGCGATCGCATGCGACGCGTCGTCGGGACGCCGTACATCCACGGTGATCGCGTCCGCGTTCGTCACGCCCGCATCGCGTAGTTGCGCAAGCGCGTGCGCATGACGGCCGCCGTTCGACGACGCGATCATCACGTTCGCCCCTTCGCGTCCCAGTTCGATTGCGCTCGCCAGCCCGATTCCGCGCGATGCGCCTAGCACGAGCGCCGTTTTTCCAGACAGTTTCAGATCCATCATTACCTCTTATTTACAAGAACACGGGCAGTCTAGTTTCCGGCGATACTTGCATAAATGGTCGGTTTGGTAATGCTTGATTCCATTATTGAAACGACTGGTCGACGCGTTCGTCTGGGGATTGAACTTATGGACTGGAACAGATTGCGGTTTTTTGTTGCCGTCTATCGGCATCGCACGCTTGCGGGGGCTTCCCGCGAACTGAACAGCAATCCGCCCACGGTCAGCCGTCAACTCGCGGCGCTGGAGCATGAACTGAAGTCGAGGCTATTTCTGCGCACGCCCCGCGGCTATTTGCCGACAGACGTAGCCGATGCACTGATCGACGTCGCGATGCAGATGGAGAGCAGTGCGCTGGAACTCGAACGGCGCGTGGGCGGTGCAGACAGGTCGTTGAGCGGTGTGGTCCGTGTTGGCACGTCGGATGTGCTGGGCACCGGGTATGTGATACCGGCCATTGCATCAGTGCGTCGCGCATACCCGGAGATCCGCATCGAAGTGGATATCGCCTCGGCGTTTTCCCGGCTCGCGCAACGCGAGAACGACATCGTCGTACGTAACGTACGGCCGGAGCAGGCGTCCGCAATCGTGCGTCGTTTGCCCGGACTGACGAGTGCCCTGTATGCGAATCCAGCGTACCTGGCGAACTTCGAGACGCCGCGTGACATCGGCTTTCTCATTGCGCACGAGTTCGTAGCGCTCGTCGCGGGCGACGGGATACGCTGGTTTCCGCCGCTGCACGCGCTGCGCACCAGACTGCGGGTGCCGGGCGTGCAGGTGAACTCGATTCTCGCGCTCGTCGCCTCCTTACAAGGCGCGGTGGGCATCGGGGAATTGCCGGCCTATATAGGTGATGCCATCGCTGATCTCGTACGCGCGCTCCCCGATGTAGAGAGTGCCTACGATGTCTGGCTCGGCATGCATGCCGATTTTCATCGAACGGCGCGCGTACGTGCCGTCGTCGATATGATCGTTCAACAGTTTCAGGGCGGGAAGCTGGTTCGTTAGCGGGGTGGATGACCGCCAATCCGAAGGCAGCGCTGCAAAATACGGCGTGCGTCCCACGTGAGGATCGATACTTCACTTGCCACATGAACAGGAGGAAGCCTTGCAATGACAAGGGAGCGACTGTATGCACATCCGCGTCAGGAATGCAGATGCGCGACGTTCAGCGTGACGGGGAATCGGCCTTTGGCATTCGCCGTATGCTCGCGGGCGAGTTCGAAGAAAGCCTGACTGCACGGCGAGAGCGAGCGCCCCTTGAGCCAGACGAGATTCAGCGCACGCTCTATTCGCATGTCGGCCACTTCCAGTGTGCGCAGTTCGCCACGAGCAATTTCCTCACGGATACTGAGTGAGGATACGTAGGCCATGGTCTGTTGCGCGACAAGCATGCGCTTGATGGCCTCGGTGTCGCTCACCGACATCGAAGGTATCATCTCGAGCCCGGCGCGCTGATACGCGCATTCGACTACCGCTCGCGTACCCGACCCCGGTTCGCGCAGGATTACCGTCTGCGCTGCAAGATTGCGTGCAAGCAGTGGCCCGTTGCCTTGCCGATATGCCGGCGCGGCTGCGAGTACGATTTCGTCGGAGCCAATATATTGCGCATGCAGGCGTGCTTCGTCATATGGACCCTCGATGAAACCAAGCGTGAACTCGCTGTTACCGAGGCCGCTTATGACCTCCTGTGTATTGGTCACAGTCAGTTCGATGCCTACCTTCGGATAAAGCGTCGTGAATTCGGCGATCATCTGCGGCACGAGATACACACCGAGCGTTGCGCTCGCACCTATTTTCAGGTGTTCAGGGCTCAGGCCAGCGACTTCCTTCAATTCGGATCGCGCCGCTTCGGCGAGGGTGAAGATCCGGTCCGCGTAACCGAACAACAGTTTTCCTGCATAGGTAAGGGACACGCCCCGGGGCAGCCTGTCGAACAGCAGAACACCGAGACGCCCCTCCAGTTCCTTGACTTCGCGGCTAACGGCGGGCTGGCTCACCCGCAGGCGCCGAGCGCCGCCGCTCAAGCTGCCGGCACGGGCAACTTCGTAGAACGCAAACAGATGAGTGAAATTCATTGCCAACAGCCCGCGAATATCGCCGTGGCCGATTCTCGGTCCGAGATCCGATGATCAATGGCTTCCGACGCGATGGCCACAATGGTAGCGGCGATTCGTTTGCCATTGAAGGATTTTGTGCGAGCAATACTGTTTCCTCTGGGAAACGATCGACTTAAAAGAGGCTGCCAGACTCTGAAAACGAGTCGGGTATAACTCCAGGTCAGAGTAGGGGGTGCCTATTTTGTATTTTTCAGAATGCCTAACGATGAATAGCCTAGTCGCTCCGTTTAACACACCGGTGTCGACATGTCGTCCCTTTTCCCGAACCGCCCAGCATTGCGCAGCAAGAATCCGACTGGGCCTCGTTACCTTATTGGAGTGCTTCCCGGCATCGCGCTATGTATCGGCGTGTGCTTGATCGCATGGCTGCTGCAAGCGCTGCAAGCGCATCTATTCGGTCACGTGTGGCTTGAATCGCTCGTGCTCGCAATTCTCGTTGGCGCGCAGGTCCGCGTCATATGGACGCCAGGTGAGCGTTGGACGCGCGGAATTACGTTCAGCGCTAAAACCTTGCTGGAAACCTCTGTCGTGCTGCTCGGTGCATCGTTTAGTGCCGCCGCGTTGCAAGCGACCGGCATCAAGTTGCTGTCGGGCATTGTCGTGATTGTCGTCGCGGCCATCCTTGTCAGCTACGGAATCGGACGCGCACTCAAGTTGCCGCGGCGCATGGCGCTGCTGATCGCGTGCGGGAATTCAATCTGCGGAAATTCGGCCATCGCGGCTGTTGCGCCCGTGATCGGCGCAAGCCGTGACGATGTTGCTGCGTCGATCGCCTTCACGGCGGTGCTTGGTGTTGCGGTAGTGCTTGGATTGCCGCTGCTGTCCCCGGTTCTTCGTCTTAACGCGGTGCAATATGGGACATTGGCAGGTATGACCGTCTATGCGGTGCCACAGGTGTTTGCCGCGACCGTGCCGGTCTCAACCGTCAGTGTCCATATTGGCACGCTGGTCAAACTGGTGCGTGTGCTTATGCTCGGACCGGTGATGCTGCTCCTGTCGGCGCTTGCCCGTAGGCGTGATGCGAACACAGGAACGCCAGAGCAGGGCAACGACGGGACGACCCGGCCCGGTATGGTTCGTCTGACGAAGTTGGTGCCATGGTTTATCGTCGGCTTCGTTGTCATGGGCGCGGCACGCGCGACGGGGCTGATTCCGATGACGCTGTTGCAGCCGGCAAACCAGTCAGGCAGCGCGCTCACTGTCGTTTCAATGGCTGCGTTGGGTTTAGGTACCGATCTGCGAACCATCTCAAAGGCGGGGCCGCGCGTCACATTTGCGGTGATTCTTTCGATACTCGCGTTGGCGGCGATGAGTCTGGTGTTGATCAACATATTGCGGATTGCATGACGTTGCCGTTCGGCCGATATATCGACGAGCCGAATCCTGCAAGGGCGCAAGACTGGCTGGGGTTCGCGCACGGACGCGCGACAGGCGTTCGCACGCCTCGTGCTCCATTGTTTCCATGCGGAAACGGTTTTTTCCCGCAGCCTGCTTTTTCATGCGCTCGATCTTGCCTACGCTGTCGTTTGCCTGGAAGCGCGTCGACGGATGCCGGATGCCGTGCGAGTGTGGACAGGTCACGCTGGCGATCGCGAGGGGCGCCGCGAAGTCTTCCTTGTTCGAACGTCGCGCATGTCAGAGGAGTGTCGTTGATGTTTCCGTATGTCGAGACGTTTTACGATCCTTCGGCGGGCACGGTCAGCCACATTGTCTACGCCGGTTACGGCTCGCCGTGCGCCGTCATCGACCCGGTTCTCGATTTTGACGCCGCCATGTCGACACATTCGACCGAGCGCCTCGTCGCTTTCGTCGAGAAAAAGCGTCTGGAGGTTGAGTGGATACTTCAGACGCACGCGCATGCCGGTCATCTTTCGGGGGCGTCGGTGCTCAATGGCAGCGTCGGCGGAAAGACCGGCATTGGCCGCAGCATCGTCGACGTACGATCGATGCTTTCTGCGACGCTCGATCTGTCGAGCGAGCACGGTTTCGATCATCTGTTCGCCCCAGACGAGGTCTTCTTTATCGGCACGCTGCAGGCCCAAGTGCTTGCCATGCCCGAACCTACCCCGTTCGATGCCGCGTTCATGATCGAGGACGCGCTGTTCGTCGTCGATACGCTGTTCATGCCGGAAGTGGGAGCGTGGCGCCGGGTTTGCGTTCGTGGACCTGCAAGTCTGGCCTGGCATGCATGCCGATTTCCATCGAACGGCGCGCGTACGTGTCTTGGTCGCCAGGATCGTTAGCATGAAAATGCATGCCGGAGGCGGCGCTCCAGAGAATGGCCCTGGCGTCACGAAGCCTGAAGCGAAGCCCACATTGCTCCTGCTACGCGCGCCTGCTCGTCGGCGGAATTTGCTTTTCGACGCTCAACACGACCTTTCCAATATTCTTGCGATCTTCTATCCAGGCATGCGCGTCGCCAGCGCGTTCGAATGGGAACGTGCGGTCGACATGAGGCCGAATCCAACCGGCTTCGACTCCGCCAAGCAGTGACCTCATCCACGCTTGCAGTTTTGGGACCTCGTGCCACAGATGCCCCAGGTTGACGCCAAAGACTCCGCGATTGCGACTCATCAAACTGAGCGGATGAAACCACGGAGTGGCGGCGGCGAGTGCGAGCAAGCGTAGAGGGCCGGGCAACTGCGTGGTGGTGGCGCTGGAAATGCCAAAAATGCCGAGACGGCCTGTCGAGCGCAGGGCCGAGTAACTCTTCTTCCAATGGGAGCCACCGAGAGGGTCAATGATCAATTCAGCCCCAGCGCCCGAGGTAAGCCTCATGAATTCTTCCCTCCAGTCGCCACGAGTGTAGTCAATAGCGTGGTTCAGGCCGCGTTCGCGCAAGAATGCATGTTTAGTGGGACTTGCTGTCCCGTAGATCGTCGCGCCCAGGTGGCGTGCGATGTCGATCGCAGCCAAGCCGACGCCACCACCTGCGTTGTGGACCAGTACTGAGTCGCCGGCTGTCACCGCGCCCATCACCACCAGCAACTGCCATGCGGTGAGGTACTGGACGGGCAGCGCGACGGAATGCTCATAATCCAACGCGGCCGGCATGGCGAACACTTGCGATGCTGGAACCGTTACGGTGTCGGCATAGCCGCCGAAGTGGACGAGCGCGAACACATCCCGGCCAAGCCATTGCTTGTCGACCTCGCTGCCGAGTTGGTCGACGATTCCTGAAATTTCATAACCCACGACCATCGGTGGGCGCGGTGCATCTGGATACAGGCCGCGCCGGGCAAGGATATCGGCGAAGTTGATGCCGCAAGCCTTGACGCGAACGCGGACTTCGTCTGGTCGCGGATTCGGGTCTGGCGCTTCACGAACCTGGAGCTTCTCCGGTCCGCCATGACCCGTGATCACGATTTGTTTCATGGGCTGTTAATTCAAACGTACCTCGTTTAACTGATCCCCACGCTCAATTCGGTCATTCCTGCGTCGGTATAAAAGATCGCCGGACGCAGGTCGGATTATGATCGGATTTACTCCACTACGTTCTGGAATCGTTCCAGATCGATCAGGATTCGAAACCGGGTTGCTTCGAGCACTGTCCACTTTATCGCAAGAGGAGGGTCAAATGGTTGACTTCAAAAAGCCTCGCGCCATCGGCTTCAACCACGTGGCGCTGGAAGTCGACGATATCGAGGAAGCGCTGGCGTTCTATGGCCGCATCTTCGACTTTCAGCTGCGTGGCAAGAGCAAGACAATGGCCTTTATCGATCTTGGCGACCAATTCATCGCGTTGCAGGCAGGACGCAAACAGCCCGCCGATGACGGCCGGCATGTCGGCCTCGTGGTGGATGACAAGCAGGCGGCGCTCGCGGCTCTCAAGGCGGCGGGGGTCGAGCCGATCGACGGTCCGTTTCTGGATTTCCGCGACCCATGGGGCAATCGCATCGAGATCGTGGGCTATAACAATATCCAGTTCACCAAGGCTCCGAACGTTCTGCGGGGTATGGGCCTGACGCATCTGACGAAGAACGAAAGCGCGAAAAAGGAGCTGGCGGAAAAAGGCATGGCGGAGAGTTAGAGCGAGCGTGACGACCGACGTTCAGATACGTCCGAATTCGAGTTGCGCGTTAATGCCGCCGTAGCCTCCTTTCGGCTTGTTCACGGACTGCGCCATACCCGTCGCGCGCCTTCCGGCGGCGCAGTGTTCGAGAAGAAATATGAGGCGCGTTTTCACCAGCCCATCCTGATGTACGCACCGTTTTCGTCCGACGCCACACTCGCTTCTAGGAAGCACGTATCGCATTTAACATAATACTAATTATCGCAGTTTTTATTGTTACGGCTTTTTAGAAATGTCCGGTTCTGGCTCATTAGAAATGTCCGATTCCTGTCCCAGTTGACGCGCACGCTCGCGTGAGGCGTCGACCAGGGGCGAACCATGAACGGACGTGAGCTGATCACGGCAAGCATGCGCGAACTCGAGCGGGTCAAGGTCATCGAGGCGGTCGTTGAAGGCCGCCTG
>NZ_JAYMRY010000050.1:0-43731 GCF_038900695.1 Paraburkholderia sp. JHI2823
GCAGGTTCGTCAAGCTGACATTGCCCCGCTGTCGTGGCAGGCAATGCTCGATCCGTTGATATTGGGCTTCGGTGATTTCCATCACCGAAGTATACGATCAAACACAATTAGTGTGAACACGCCCTAGCCAGCGAGTAAGGGCACCTGCACCGCTCACCTTGCAGTTTTGAAATCTCGCGGCCAGTGGATAATGTCGGGCAATCCATCCACGCCAACCGCCATGTACGAGCAGCTCATTCCCTGCGACCACTGCGGCGGCCGCCCTACCGTCGGCCGCTCCCAACGCCTCACATCGTTCCTGCCCGACCCGACATATGACTGTACGCAATGGGGACGCCTCGCCGGCCCACCCCGTATTGGCGACACCCTGCCCCGGCCGCCTGAAGCGCCCAAGACGGAGCATCTGGTCTGCATCTATTGCGCCGAGTGCGGCATGCAGACACCGTGGGAAGCCATCGAGCCCAACGAGCGCACAGCCATGAACCGCGTCGGCGAGCTGTGGAACCGGCGCCTGAACCGTCCCGAGGCCGAGATAACCGATCTGCAGCGCCTCGTTGAACGCGAAATCGGCGTTCCCGATATTCCGGCTGTACTCGACCTGCTCTCGCGCACCAAAGGCAACTGGGATGAAATGGGCCCGGTCTTCGCCATGCTCGCCCGCCGCCTCATCGACGCCACCATCGTGACCTTCGACGGCTGGCCCATCGAGCCGGTCCTCCAGGACGCTGCCCGCTATCGCAAGCTCGTTCAGCTGGTGAAATGGACCCAGGTCGAGGGTCAACGCTATGCGGAGTTCCCGCGCATCTTCTCGCCCTCGGAAGACGGCGAACTGCTGTTCGAGGACCGCCTGGCGGTGGCGATCGACTCCCTGCCCGACCGCGACCGCTGGTAGTGGGCTGCACAAAAAAAGAGACCGGCCATCGAGACCGGTCGAGAATTGTTCTGGCTTTGTTCGAGAGGCCACCAGAACCGAGAGACAGTTCCTATTGTCCGTCCTCCCGCGTCATTAGCCGCCTCGTATCGTTCGTTGTTTGATACTCATTCGCGGCGGCGCGCGGTGCCACCCTATGCCGACGCGAGCAACCGATAGAGCGCCTGCCGCGAAATCCCGAGTGCTGTCGCCGCGTGAGACTTGTTGCCGCCTGCTGCCGCGAGCGCGGCCACGGCCTGCTCCGGTGTCACCACAGGTTTCGCGAGCCGCTCCTGCCGCGCGAACGTAGACAGGTACGCATTCGCCTTCGTCACGCGACTGTGCCCCGCCGCCTCGACCACCCGGCGCATCGCCTCCGCATGACGCTCCGGATCGGGACGCTCTCCCGCCCGTTTCACCGGCGCCGCCACCCCGGCTACCTTCTCATAGAGTTCCTGCAGATACTGGTGCCGAAGGCCATGGCTCGTCACGCCCAGTCCCGCCTTCGTGATCCCGTGCCGCTCCATCACGTAGTAATACCAGTCGCGCCACTGCCTGAGCGTCCTGTCTTCCGGCACCGTCGAACCCGTGACCGGATTGGAAAGATGAGCAGCCTCCTCGAGCACCGCGACCTTGGCCTCCAGCGGCAACTCGCGCGGCCGTCCGCCCTTGGTTCCGCGCGTCACCGCGAGGAATTCAACGTCCCTCACCGCCCGCTGCGGCTGCAGCATGAAGCTCTCTTCGAGGCGAAGGCCAAACGCGGCCTGCAGTTTGAGCTGCACCGCGACGCGCGGGCAGGTCTCGCCAATCTCCGCAATCTTCTGCGTCGCGTTCACGCCGTTGGCTTCCCACGATTTGTCCACTTCCGCCACATATGAGCGGACCAGACCGTGTTCACGTCGGTCCACATAGTGTGCGAGCGTGCCGACCATTTCCGGCTTGTTGATCCAGCAAGCCAGCGCCCGCAGGTACGTCAGCTTGTTCTCGATCGTGCCGCCGCTCTGTTGCGCAGAGACCCACTTCTCGACCAGCCACGCTACATGCTTCTTGCGCAGGCTCCACGGGCTCGCCAGCGCGAAGCCACCCTCGCGCAGCTCCACGAACGCCTTGCAGATCGCGCTCGTTCGACGCTCCTGCGTCTTGATCGAGAGGGCCTTTCCGCTGATGCGCGTGCGGCTGTGCACCGCCGACACGTGCTTGTCGAAGAGGCGGATCAATTCTTCCGCAACTGTCGGCGTCAGACGATGGCCCCGTACCACCGCGCGTACATTCAGGATCGCAGCCATGCATACCTCCGTTGTGCGCCGGGCCCCACCCCGGCCATGTTCCCCTGCGCGAGCCGGTGACGCCCCTGCCCGACGTCCGGTACCTGCTCGCACAGATCGAATTTCGTGCCGCTCACCTTGCGGCTTCGCCGTTGTCCCCGGCGCGGGATGTACTGCCTTCCTGTCCTTTAGCGATTCCATCCGATCAGCCAGACGCACGGAAGAGATGCGTTCCGACTGTCCACCTGCTGCGGCGCGGGGCGTTGCGCTTCGCGCATCACCGTCCCGCGTTCACTGCTGCTGCCGCCTGCTGTGGCTACCCGACCGACCCCGGACGCGTTCGTGCGTCTGGGCACCGCGCAGGACCATTGCGGCCTGCGGGTGCCCGGGCCAGCTGCCGGGCAATTCCTGTTGCGCTGTTCTGGTTACGGTAGCGCGCACCGTTCTGTCTTCCGTTCAGGGAGTCGCGAAACACCGGCGTTGCCGGCGCGCAGGATCTCCCCCGTCCCCAAGCACGTTCACGTCAGCCGCGGTGTATCGGGCCTCCTGAACGCACCCAGCATGTGTGCTGAAAGGACGTGTGTAATGCGCGTGAGGCAGGTCGCGGACTGTCCAACTGTCCGCGTCCACATTCGCTCATCGCGCATCATCGCGGCGGACACCCGCCGATCGTATGGATATCGCACTGTCCGGTGGTCCTCATGGTGGACCACCGTGGACTTGACGCGATTGAAAAAAAAGCCGCCTCACGATGGAGCGCGGACAGTGGGGTGAAACGTGCCCTTGCGGGCGGGGGGATGGTGGCCGGTGTGGCCAGACAGAGGACGCACGAAGTGCCTTGCACTTCAGGTCGATGCGTCAGGGACGCGGCAGGTATTGGCAAGAATAGCCCCCTGGCGCAAGTGCGGGCGACCAAAAGCTCACCAGAAGCGGGCCGCTTTCGCTGGATCGACTGCTCGCAGCGCTCGCTAGACTGTTCATCACAGCGATGTTGGAGCAAAACATGGAGTTGCCTGGCACTGCGATGAATCTCCAGCAATTTCATGGAGATTCATCGAGCGCCGGTCCCATCCTTCAGCTTTGCCTCGTCATCGCTCTCTCGCACAACCAAAGCGACGGCGTTTGGCCGTGCACCCGATCCAACCCGTTTGACCCTGTCCGAAGGAACACACGACATGAAAACCCCCGTCTTCGCCATCGACGTCGGCTACGGCAACACGAAATACGCGCATCGCGCGGCCAGCGGCACGGTCGCCACCGGTATGTTTCCGTCGCTCGCGCCGCTGGCCGCGAGCCGCTCACTTTCCAGTTTCAGTGAGGGCGTGCTCGGTGTGCGCAAGGTTGTGACCGTCACCATCGACAGTATCGAATACGAGGTCGGGCCCGACGTGCCGCTCACCGCAGCCTACGGCAAGACCGGGCGCGCGCTCGCTGACGACTACGTGCTCTCTGACAACTACGGGGCCCTGCTCTTCGGTGCGATTCATTTCGCGGGCCTGACTCACATCGAGCGTCTGGTGCTCGGTCTTCCGGTGCACAACATGAAGAAGTACGCCGCAGCGCTCAGGGAACGCTTTACTGGCGAGTTCGACTACGGCCATGGCCGCATTCTCATTGACAAGGTTGTGGTGATTCCGCAGCCCATGGGCTCGCTCGTGATCGCGACCAGCTCGCGCAATGGCGGCTTCGGGCGCGACGACGAACACCTGGTCGTCGACGTGGGCTACTTCACGACCGACTGGCTCTATGCCGTGGGCATCTCGATGGACGACAAGCGAAGCGACGGCGAGCCAGGCGGTGCCTCGCAGGTCTACCAGCGCATCGCGACCCTGATCGGGGAAGACGAGGGCGAACAGGTCGAGGGCATTGAACTCATCGACAAGGCGCTGCGTGAAAAGAAGCCGTATTTCTTCTACGGCAAGAACATCGATCTCGCGCCCTATGTTGAGAAGGCCGAGCCGATCATCTCAGGCGTGGTGAAGAAGATGCAGAACAACGTCGGCCGCATGCCCAACGTGCGCTCCATCATCCTGTCGGGCGGCGGCGCGGCGCTCTACGCCACGGCGATCCGGCGGGCGTTCCCGCGCCTGGTGATCGAACTGATCGACTCGCCGTGCATCGCGAACGCGCGCGGCTTCCTGCTGGTCGGCGAGGCCGGCCTTGCACGCGAGAGGCGCGCGGCATGAGCGGCACATACGAGATGGCGGTAACCATCAATCCGCTGGCTTCGCCGCTGCTGTATCAGCGGCTGGATCAGTGCGCGACGCCCCGCGAGCGCGCCGCCGTGCTGCGCGCGCTTGCCGAAGGCATGTTGCTCGCGCAACTGGCTGCGGGCGGTACGGCTGCGGCCGGTATCCTGCCCGCTGGCGCACTCATCGCGCCGGCGGGCGATCCATCCCATCGACCCGGAACTGCCACGGTCTCCGCTGCGGTCGCGGCCCCCACCCCGACAACGGGCGCGGACAATCCGACCGAGGGATTCCAGTCCGTTCGCGTCGAGGACTCCGAAGCTAACGGGCGAGCTGACATCGATGCGCTCGGAGACATGCTCGCAGGCATGTTCGACTGACGCGCCGCGCGCTTGACTTTGCGCGCGCTGTGCGAAGATAAATCAACAGCGCCGGTGTGGTGGTCGATGACCCCGCGCCGGTGCCAAACCGGAAAAGGAGAAACGAAATGGAATACCAGCTTGTGAACGCGATCCTTCACGGCCAGCGTCTGGATGAGCCGCTGACGTGGGTGTACATCGCCGCGTGCGTCGCCGTCGGTATCGCCGGCTGGAAATTCGGCTGTCTTCTCGATGCGTATGAGCACCGCGAGGAAAAATGATGGAGCGCCTTCAAAAGGCGTGGACTGCGTTCCTTGGGTGGCACTGGTTCGCGCGCCGCGCCGCCATTGCAGCAGCGTGCTATGCGGGCTGGCTCTTCACGATTTTCCTCTACTCACAGGGACTCAAGAGCTTCGCGATCGACCTCTCGTTCATCTTCATGATCGGATTCGCGTGGGCGATCGGCGGCTGGTACGTGATTGTTGGCGCGCTACGGGTGTTTCGCTGGTGGACGCGGGCTTCGCGCTGGTAGTCCGCGAGAAGGACGAAACAAAAAAAACGGCGGGTCCCACAGTTGCTGTGGGACCCGCCGTCGTTTCAGGGGTGTCAAAGATCATTGCAGGGGTCGTGCCGCCATGATGGCGAGCCGCGTGGTACAGAAGTCGAACGCCGCGTCGAACGGCTGACTTTGAACGACCGTCTTGCATGCGTTGCGGTCGAACACGTCGAATGCCACGGCGTCGGACTTGCACACGGGCCGGTTGTCGTTCGCCGCACCGTTGGTCGCGACGATCGTAAAGCGGTTGCCCACCATCATCTGGAAAAAGCTCATTTTCTGCCTCACAGGAAAAAGAGCCCGACGGACCATCCCCGGAGGGGACGAATCCCCACCGGGCAGGTTCAAGAAATGCCGGACTAGCCGGCGTCAATCAGATGGCCAGCGCCACGTGTGATGCGTGAGATGCTGGCCGCCCCAAGGGGGCAGTTGCATTTGCTGCCATCCAGCGCGACTTCCATTGATCCGCGAAGTCTGTCCCACGTAGCTTCGGTCGATGCGGCACGACCGTGTAGCCTTCAGCACGCAACCGCTTGGCGAGGACCAGACCGGCACTCACGCCCGGCGACTGGCGCGTCCTGGGATCGATGTCATCGAAGTCCATGAAGATGTGTACGACCTTGATGCCGAGGCCTTCCGGGACAACGAACTTCGAGAGCAGAACGCGGTTCAGGCAATTCCAGACCGGTACGCCAGAGTCCATGTGCGCGCCGTAGACCGTTTCCAGTCCCTCTCCCACACCGATTTCTCCGTCGACGGGAGCCATCAAACGCACGGCACCGCCCGCGAGCGGGTTGAGCGTCATGTCGTTGAGCTTCGCATCGAGGATCTCGCCATCCGGCGACACGATCGTCGCCTTCGCGGGCTTGACCGGATCGAGGAACGTCCGATGCAATGTTCCAAGACGCCCATCGGGCAATTCGAATCGCGCCACGATGCCCGGCCACTTGCCAATCACCTTCTTGTCGTAGCGATACTCGAGCATGCCGAGACGCAGCGCCGGCGACGGCCCGGCCGTGAGGCCGGGCACGCGTTCCTGCAGATAGCGCATCGACAGATCGCCCACAGCCTGCGGCCTCGCATTACTCCACATGCCATCCAGCCGCTTCGCGACAAACGCCGGATCGGCCTTGCGTTTGGGCGCGGGCGCCGTCGAGGTGAGCGGCGCGCGTGACGGCGGCGGCGTGCCGCCATCGAGCTGGCGCATCAATCGATACAGCCCGATGCGGTTCGCGCGGGCGATCAGCTGGAGGCCATCGCCTGCCATCGGATAGCCGTCGTTGCACTTTCGGCAAATCCAGTCGCCGCGGCCGCTCTTGTTGTCATAGGTAAACCGGTCATCGCCTCCGCACACCGGACAGGAACTTGCGTTGCCGGTCAGGCAGTCGGCGGAAATGCCATAACTCATCAAGGTCGAAATCCACGCTTCCGGGGAGAGCGCGAATTCCTTCAGCTTGCGTTGCAGCCACTCATACTTCTCGGGTGACAGCCCGCGTCCAGATGTACTCATAGTCACTCTCCATTCGGAAGTGGGTCGGGTCGGTGCCTGAGACAGGCGTGAAAACGCGTGCTCAAAGGAGCCGCCTGCGCGCGTGGCGCGGGCGGGCGGCTCTTTTGAACAGGGTTACGGTGTGAACAGAAACTCAGCGCGCAACGATCGGCGCGTGGACAGGAACGTCGTCGCGCGACGCACCCGAGGGTGCGCCACGACAACGATCGGTGAGGACTTACAGGATCAACGACCCCGACTGGTGAGAGGGTTCGGGATCAGATCGCAGCCCATGCCGCTCGCGTGTACTGACCGGCGAACGGGATATCGTCAAAGTCGTCATCGAAGCCGCCCCCCGACGGGGCACGCGTGCCCGCGCCGCCACCGGCTGAGGATTGCGGCGGACGTGAACGCCCCCCTGTTGCCGCCGGCGGCTGACGCGGCTGCTCTCGCGCAGGTTGCTGACTGCGGCCCTGCGGCTGGCTCTCGAAGTCGTCGTCGCCGCCCGGTTCGCGTCGCCCGCCACCGTTGCGGCCGCCGAGCATCTGCATCTTGTCCGCGACGATTTCCGTCGAGTAACGATCGGTGCCGTCCTGCGCCTGCCACTTGCGTGTGCGGATACGCCCTTCGATGTAGGCCGACGAGCCCTTCTTCAGGTGCTCGCTGACGATCTCCGCGAGACGGCCGAAAAACGACACGCGGTGCCACTCGGTCGCTTCCTTGAACTCGCCCGAGGCTTTGTCCTTGTAGCGGTCCGTCGTCGCGAGCCGGATGTTGGCCACAGCGTCGCCGCTAGGCAAATAACGCACTTCAGGGTCCGCGCCGAGATTGCCGACGAGGATGACCATATTGACTGATGCCATGAGTTGAGTACTCCTTTTAACGTGTGATCGACCAGAGCCACTTGTCCCAGAGGACCTGCTGGCCGTTTTTCATGATGGGGCGCCCACTGTCAGTGAACGCCGGTACCTGGATCTTTTCGAGGCGTCTTACGGTCACGACGTCGCCGACGCGGCAACCGCTTTGCGCGATCGCGTCCTTCAGGCCTTCGCCCTGCAAGGTGCGCTCGCCCGACAGCGTGTCGATGTGCATTGCAAACGACGTATAGAACGGCTTGCCCTGCGGCTTGCGGCTCGGAAACTGCTCCTCGCCCCAGCCAAGCACCCGGCCTACCGTCGCTGCCGCGCGATCGTCGCGCCGAGGGACCCGCTCCCGCGGTTGCCGCGGCGCAGTGGCCACGTCGTGGGCATCGGCATGATCCGGCGCGTGACCGGCTATCTCATGAACGATCTCAGCGGCCGGCGCGCTGCGTGCCTGTGCCGTTGCGGCCAGACCCTGGGCCTTGCCCTCTGCGCGGATCGCCGTGGCGATCGCGTCCTTCAGCGACGCGCGGTGCTCGCTCACGAGCGACCAGTGCGGCTCGGGTTCCGGCAGGATCTTGGTGCCGAAGCACGTATCGCGCGGCCCCTCCTCGAATGCCGGACTGAACTGCACGATGCAGTCACCCTCATCCACGAACAGATTGGGAACGCCGCAGATGAAGACGAACGTTTCGTTGGGCGCGCCCTGCCCGACCTTGCGGATTTCGGATGCACGGGGCCGCGACGGCGAAGGCCGCGCGGCGGGCGCAGCGACGGGAGGACGGGACGGAAAGAACTCCGCGAACGCGCGCAGAAGATGAATCGCAGCCATGATTGACTCCCTAGATCAGCGAACCAAAACAGAGGCGGCGCAGCTCCTCCAGATCGCGCGCAAGCAACGGCGTATCCAGGATCACCTGCTGCAGCGTCTCGGGATCAATGCCGTTCACGCTACACACGTGCTCGTAGGGCAGCGCGCCGCTCCAGTAGCCCATGATCCAGCCAAGGGTTGCGCGATAGTCGTCAGCGTCGACTTTCACGTTGCGCAGGCGCTCGCTGAGCATCGCAGCGCAGTCCATCAGGGACTCAGGCATGCGGTCGCCGCGGCGACTGTCGCGCGCGAGTGAGACGAGCGCATCGATCATCGCCTCGCGAACGGACGCGCTCCAGTACTGCGGATCGGGGAGCGGGTCGGGTTTGGGTTGAACGACGAGCACCGGAGTGGCCTCGCCGCCGAAGATGTCGAGCTGCCAGGCAGCGACGTCTCGTTTCATGGGATTGCTCCGGAATGGCCGGGCAATCGCACCCCTGGCCGGGAATGGATTCCCGGGCCGGGCAGAGGGAACACCGCGGCAGGCGCCGCGGTGCAGGGGATGGACAGGACCCTAGTTGTGGGTACCTGTGCGCTTCATGGGAATGACGACGGCCGATTTGGCGTATTGCCGTGTCGGTGCCACCGCTTCAGGATGTGCAGCCGCGGCAGCAGCAGCAGCGGCGACGGCAGTCGCCTGCTTCTGTGCTTCCACAGCCGCAACGCGTTCTGCTTCGGCGCGAGCACGTTCGGCCTCGGCTTCAGCAGCTTCGAGCGCCTTGGCCTTGCGCTTGAGCGTCTGGACAAACTTGCCACCAACAGCCAGCGCCAGGAACAGGCTGACAAACATCGACATCGAGGCGAGGTAGAGGACGAAGCACACGGCAACGAGTTTGCCGGGTGACTTGAGAACGTCCTTAATCAAAAGACTCAGCATCTTTCTCTCCAGAAAAATTAACGCACAAGGGAATGGCCAGGCTATGCCTGGCGGTTTCGATGCCCGGATCGGGCAAGGAAATCCTGCGCGTAGCGCGGTCGCCGTGACCCCGCAGGAGGCCACCGCGATCGGACTCGCGAGACGGAAGGGAAATGGAATGGGCAGCACGAGGACCGTGCGGCAGGTTCGATGCGTCGAAGACGCGGGGGTAAAGGCAGATTACGGCAGTTGCGCGGACAACGAAGGGCGAAATGATCGCGAATTCGGGGGAGCTTATGCCGAAGGGCGGTCTCGTGCAGGCGCCTGCACGTCTTTTCCCGGAAAGCTGCACTTTTTGTGGAGCTTTTCGGTCCGCAACCGGACGCGCAAACGGCGACGATCCCGGCGACTTGACTTCGCGTGGCCTCTGACACACTCGAATCACCCCCAACTCATTGCGTGAGCATCCAAATGACCGCCTTTATCGTCCTCGCAATCCTTGCCTACATTGGCTACCGCTATTCGAAGCGTGGCGCCCGCCGCAAAACCGGCTGGCGATTCTTCGGTCCCGCCTACGTGCCGGGTCACGGCGGGCCCTACGCACCGCCCACCACCCGCGCAAGCCAGCGCGGCGAGGCCGGGGAAGCCGCCGTGCATGCCGAACTGCACCGCGTGCTGACGTGGCTGTGCGGCGACGACTTTCATCTGCATGACGGGCCCGTGCTGATTGAGCATGCGCCTGGCACCGCGTTCCCCACCGCCGAAATCGACCACGTGGCCGTAACGCCGTTCGGGATATTCGTGATCGAAACGAAAAACTGGACCGGGCGCATCGCCCACGGCGCGGGATACGACGACCTGGACGTGATCCGCCCGGACGGCACGCGCGAGACGCGACGCTCGCCGCTCGCACAGAACCGCACGAAGGTCGCTTTTCTAAACGAGAAGCTGCCGCGCCTGTGGCGCATCGAAGGGCTCGGCGTGTTCGCCGCTGCTGCGTGCACACTCGATCGCGACCTTCCGCCCACCCTCCTTCACGTGAGCGAGCTGGCTTATTTCCTCAGAATGCGCCGCCACGAGTTCCTGCGCTCGGGCCAGAAACCCGTGAACGTCAAGACGGCGTGGGGCGCAATTATGCTCAATGCATCAATTAGCACAACAAAGCTAGAGGAACACGTCAAAAGGGTAAGGGAAAACCCTAAAGTATGCCCGGTAGGTGCCGAATAAGAGAGCACCCGATTGTGAAAGCTGTGTGTTTTTGATCGCCTTTCGAGCAGGTGTCGCCAAAAAGCACGCGTACCCTAGCTCTGTAACCGGGACCGGCGCCCGCTCCGCGCCCGATCCGTTGCACGCGCAACGGACAACTCCTGAGACCAACACGAAGGAAAAAAATGACGAAGAAAAAAACGCCACCCGTTGATCCTGATTTCGACCCGACCGTCCCGGAGGACGGCGCCCTCGTTCCCGCCGGCGATAGCGTCGGGGACGTCTACAGCGTCCACCTGCCCTCGCGCGAGGAGATCTCGCAGGTCGCACGCGAGATGTTCGGCGGCAGGCTGCCTGACGAGATCATCCAGCAACTGATGCAGATCAGCACCGACATCAACGAATCGGTGCGGCGCATCATGCACGAGCACATGGCACTCGGGTTCCGCTTTGGCGAGACCATGAGGCTTTTGCAGGCGGCGTATGCGCTGACATTTGGCGACACCCCGACCACCACCACGCGGGCCTACACCGATGCGCTGTCCTATCTTGAGAGGCTGCATCGCATGTCGAAGTCGAAGATCCGCGTGCACCTTAAAGCCTACGCGCGCTTCCATGACAACGCTGACGCCGTCGAATTCCTGCGGCTGACCGACATGCAAGCTCTGATCGTCAACGACATCGGCGACGACATCGTCGAGGCGATCATCGCGAAGAAGAAGAATGACCCGGAAATGTCGACCCGGGAGGTGAAAGAACTCATCGAAGTGCTGCGCCAGCAGCAGGACCGCATTGCCGCCGACCAGGAACGACTGGAAGCCGCCAACGACGAGTACGCGACCCTGCTTGAGCAGTTCAACACGGCCAACCGTGAAACCCAGCGCCTGCGGCAGGAAGTCGAGCGGGTGCGCGCCCAGCAGAACGAGGCGCAGGCCGCGGGCGACCGGCTGCAAAACGAGCTTTCGCTGGTCGCGCAGAGCAAGAATGCCCTGCATCAGCAGTTGCACGAGATGGAGCGCGAACTCGACGCTGCGACCCGGCAGGTGACCGAACTTAGGACCCGCCCCCCGGCCCAGGACGATCCCCAAGTCAAGGAAGACCTGCGCCGGATGAGAGCGCATTACGACGACTTGATGAAGAAGTCGGACGAACTTGAAGATCAGATCGCCACGCGCACCAAGGAAGCTGAGCGTATCGCGGCGCAGCTTCAGGCGAATGCCGCAGCGGTCGAGGCAAGCCAGCGGCTCGATCGCGAGATGAACGATCTGGTGCGGCGTTTCGGCGAGTTCGTGCAGGGATACCACAGTGTCCAGGTGCTGTGCACCGCAGATGGCAACGCTGGCCGGTTCGCACCGGTTTTCGAAGCGCTGGGCGACCTCGTCGGGAAGTTCCACACCGAAATCATGGCTGCACGCAAGGCGGCCTGATCAGGCGGGGCACGGGGCCGTGGCCGCTTGAGGCCACACGAGATGACGTACTTGAGAAAACAGAAAAAACACAAAAATGCAAACGACACACAATCGACCGAAAACCGTCGACGACTACAAGGCCATCACGCGGCTGCACGTGCCGCGCTGGATCGCGCAGCGCATCCTGGCGGTCAATTACGATCTGGTCGAGCACATCAAGCACGTGCTGGTCAAAGAGCCATCGTTCAATGAGATCTATGGGGTCGACTCCCGGGAGATCGATCATCTGGTGCACAACACGGGCTCCTATCGCAACCTGTTGGGTACGCCGTTTCTGATCCTCGCGCCGTCGCTGCCGACGATTGAGGACTGGCGCTGCTTCGTTGACGACACGCCGACGACGCTAACCGTCGATGCGCTGCGCAGCAAGATGCCGGCGCTGCGCTCGCCGTTCATTACCCAGGCGATCCAGCATCACAACCGGCAGTTCCTCGACCTGGTGCAGTCCGTCGCGAACACGACCGTGCTGAGCGCGCCGTTGCTCGCCATGGCCCCCGACGTCGCCCAGTATCTCGGCGCCCTTCCCGGCTACAAGTTCCGCACGGCACTTGAGCGTATCGGCGACCTGCCGCTTTTCCGGTGGCGCTTCGTCAGCCCCGCTTTCTGGTTCGAGTTCACGGCCAACGAGCTTAACGTCGACCAGGTTGCCCACCACATCATGGCGACGACGCCGTACCGCGCGGGCGAGCTGCCCCATACCGCGAACTGGACGGAGCTGCGCCTCGGGCGCGAGACCCACGAAATGTATGCAGCGGCGCTCATGGCGCACGGCTGCCGGGCGAGCACGGCCTCGAACCTCTTTGGCCTGCCGCAAAGCAAGACACGCCAGATGTACATGGATATCCACGGCAAGCGCTCGCCCTGCGGCAATCAACCCAACTCGGTCCAATGGTCCGTCGAGCGGCCGCAGCAGCGCCTGCATTCGACGGTATTCATCTGGCTGTATCGCTCCGCGCTGGAAATGGGCGCCAACTCGCCCCAGGCGCTCATCGCCGCCGCAGACCTGTACAACCAGCTTTTCGCGGGCCGCGCGCTGCTCGCCACCGATCGCGGCTTCAACCTGACGCGCGCAATGGCGGCCGACGCGCGACTGTCCATCGCCCCGTGCAGGGCATGCGGCACGCACTACATCGTGTCTAACAACGAGTCGAAGATCGAGATGCAGCACAGCTTCCATTGCCCGGCGTGCAGCAACGGCCTCGGCACGCGCGCCAAAGGAGCGAAGTGATGCACATCGGCGAGGAACGTATGGACCTGCCCGCGGGCATGGTCGTCTTCAGCGCCGATGGTTCAGCGCAGTTCGGCTGGCAGCATCCCGAAACGGGTGCGTACTACGCGGAGGACGACGGGCACTGCATCATCGACGCGGTAGGCGGCGTGCAGTGGCACGCTGGCTCGATGCACTAACAGGAGCTCTGCGATGGATGACCTTGCGTGGATGGTTCGCGATAGCACATCGGCCTGGCTTCGCGGTTACGGCGACTTGCGCTTCGACCAGTACGAGAGCTTCTATCGCAACGCGCGTACTGCGGACGGCTCAGGTTGCGACCTCGAACAGAT
Organism: Paraburkholderia sp. JHI2823; assembly: GCF_038900695.1. Classification (NCBI taxonomy): domain Bacteria; kingdom Pseudomonadati; phylum Pseudomonadota; class Betaproteobacteria; order Burkholderiales; family Burkholderiaceae; genus Paraburkholderia; species Paraburkholderia sp. JHI2823. Next base: position 13,591 of record NZ_JAYMRY010000050.1, read on the forward strand.
CAACGAGGAATACGGGCAGTGGGTGAACGATCGCCCCGGCAGGCTCGTCCACCTGCTCAACCGGCCACTCATCGGCCGCGCGCTGGTCGGGTTTTTCGCCGTGTGGGTCGCCGCCCAGGCCCTCCCTCACGCGGCTGGACTCGCGCCGCGATCGACCGCGGTATTGCTGGGAGTCGCGTTCGTCGGTCTGCGCGTCTTCCATCGAAAACGGCGCAAGTCCGGCTAATTGATGCACCGTGCATAAAACCCGTCCTGTGCGGCGGGTTTTTTATGCTCGCACTTAAAGAACTTTCGGATTCTTTCCGTTACCGCTACAGTGCGCCGCTCAGCCGCTGCGGTGACTTGACTTCGCGCTGGGCCTGGCAAACTGGTATCAGGCTCGCGCGAGGGGCGCGGCTTCTCACCAAAGGACTTGATCATGAACAACAAGAAGAACTTCCCGGCTCTCACGGCCCTCGCCTTCGCGGCCGCGCTCACGCTCGCAGCGTGCGGTGGCGGTGGCGGCGGTAGCAGTGGCGGTGGCAGCAACAACGCGGCGTCGGGCTCCTCCGGCACCAGCGCGTCAAGCTCGCCTACTGTCACCGGCACTCAATCGACGGCTCAGTACGCGGCGAACAGCGCACAACTGGCTGCGTTTACCCTGCTCAACCAGTACCGGCAGCAATGTGGCTTTGCTCCGTTCCAGGAAAATACCGTGCTCGATACGGCCGCTCAGAACCACTCGAAGTACATGGGACTGAACAATGTGTTCAGTGACAACGAGACGTCGGGGAGCGCAGGCTTCACGGGGGCGACATACGCGGATCGCGCCACCTCTGCGGGGTTCCCGAGTTCCATTTTCGTGACGGGCGCGAGCGGGGGCGGAAATGCCGTCGTCACCGCGAGCTTTTCCGCGCCCGTGGCTGGCCAACAGTTTGTCTATGGCCTGGTCGGTGGGGTGTACCACGCGGTTGTGGCAGCCTACCCTGCAAACATTGTCGGCTTCGGTGAATACGAGACCCAGGTAACGCAGGGCGCCTATACCTACACGGACACGTTCGAATCGTTGAGCTTCGCGAGCACGCAAACCCAGACGCTCAGCAACGCCCCCCTAACCTTCCCGTGCCAGGGTGTAACGGGCCTGCCGTACAGGGAGGTCGCAGAAATCCCGACCGCGCCGAACGCATCGGCCTCCGGAACGGGCACGCCGGTCGTCGTGATGGGGAACGCCACCGATACGATCGTGCTGCAGTCTGCAACGATGACTGACACCACAGGCAATACCGTCACGTTGCAATTGCTCAATTCCGCGAACGATCCCAACAAGCTGGTTTCGACGCACGAGGCAGTTGCTTATCCGACGTCGCCGTTGTCGCCCAACACCACGTACACGGTTTCTTTGACGGGTACATACAACGGGGCGGCATTCTCCCGCTCATTCTCCTTCACCACAGGTAACGTGGTCGGCTGACCGCACTAGCCCGAAAAGAAAGAAAAGCCCCGGAACGACCGGGGCTTTTCTTTTGGGTCGCAAGCCAGACCATCGCATTCCTGAGTTCGCATCATAGACATACGGCGCGAGCGGTGCAGGCAATCCTCACTTCCCCGGCAAGGTTCGTCGCGGCTACGGCCGGGCAACAGTTTGTTGCAGACGTCCTTTCCGGCGTGTATCACGTCATCGTCGCTGGTTAGCCGCAACTTCTCATGGTCTACCGGTAGCTAGGTTAGCTAAACGACGCGGTGAAAAAACGCCCCACTTGCATTGCGCTCGTGGAGCGCTTTCTTTTCTGGGACTCCATGCTGTCGCATGAGTGCAGTCTACTGACAGAGGGCTTGCTGACTTATGCGGCTGGCGACTTGTGCTTAGTCGCCAGCGTTAAAATCGATTTACGGCCCACTTCCACTTGGTGGAATGAACGCCTCCATGACTACTCCAGCCAGATTTCCGCCCGAATCCAGCCCGCAGAACGCCACGTAGCCGTTGTAGAGGGTGCCGACGTCGTTAGGGTTTGACGGCCCTGTATAAGTGGCTACGTACCAATTCAGCGCCCGGTTGTTGCCTACTGGCATCTGCAACGCAGCCGTCGCGTTGTCTATTTCGATCCACGGGGATGGGTCAAACACGCTATAAGTGGGCCACGTCCATGTGACCGTCGAGCTGGTGTTGTAGGGGAGCGCGGTAAAGCTTCCTGAAATCGGCGTATACGAGCTACTCGGTGTTTGGCGTCGGCCTAAACCAATCCCCGACATCAGTACACTCCCTCCCATGACCGCGTTCGTGCAGGTCTGTGACGGGTTCTGAGGCGGGAGCGACGGCGGCGTACACACGGGTAGGCTCCAGTTCGCCCCATTCCAGACGGGCGCGACAATCTCTGTGTATCCTGCCTGACAGGGCTGCGGCGCCTGATAATTGCACGACGGCGCGCTCCACTTCGATCCGATCCACTGCGACGCGACGCTCGTCGTCCACCCCGCCGTGCCTGGACACTGCGGCTGCGGCTGCGGTGCGTTCGCCAGCGCTGGCGTGCAGGTCGAATCCTGATAGCCCGGTGAACAACGGACGGGGTTCGCAAACGCGGCCGGCCCAAACAACAGAACGCCGACGAAGACCGCCGCGCGCAAGATTGCTTTTCCCAGATTCACTTTCTGCGCCCTCCCTAAAACGCGCAATAGGTTGTCGCCACGGCCCATCCGCCGACACCCGAGCCGCTTCCATCCGTGATCGACACTGTCCACGGACCCGTGCCGGAAACCCCGTAATTCACCGTCGCCGTCGGATCGACATAAAGGCTCTGCCCGTCGATGACGATCTGCGGCGTCCCACCGGCCGCGCAGGTGGGCGCGGGCACCCAGGAGCCGTTTGCCACCGTGTAGTAGCCATACCGGAGAATCGTTCCGCCAATCGGCAACCAGATGCCGCGCTGGCAGGAGAGCATGAGGCCCGACCCATCGGCATCGCCCGCGATCCCAGTGCCGCTGCACGCGGTTCTCGGCACTGCGATGTTCCCGACCTGCGCCGTACCCGTGATGGTTGCGTTGCCATTAACCGTCGCGGCACCCGTGCTGATCGGCGCCGGCGCAGTGCCCGCAGCGTTCTCGACCTGCAAGGTGCCAGGCGTGCGGATCGAGTTGCTTACCGCGACGTTGGATGCGGCAAGGGTCGGCGCTGCAATCGTGCCCGTCGCATCAATACTGTTGACGTTATGCAGGCTCACGCCATTGACGTTCTGGTCGCCCGTCCACGTGAGGCTCCCGTCACGCCGGATATAGAGCGAGGTGCCGTCGTCGACGGAGCCGTTGGTCGCGAGGATTGCCCCGGCCGGTGCGCCCGGCAACGGATTGCTCGCATTCCATGCCCCGTTGATCCCGTAGACGGTCGCTGAATTGCGCGTCGACGAATAGCCGAACTGCCCGTTGCTGGCGTTGCCCGCAAGCGCGATCTGCGCGGCGCCCTCGACGTCCGACACGCCGTTGCGCTTGTAGGGCATCGACGGGTAAAACGCCCATGTGACGTGACAGTTGCCAGCGGCCTGCGTGCAACCGGCGGGCACCATCGACATCTGGATCGTGTAGGCTCCGCCCCAGAATGGCCCCGCCGCATAGTTCTGCTTCAGCTCACCGGAGCTTTTGAGTTGTGCCAGCGTCGGCGCGCTCAGGACCGCGTTGCCGCCCGAAGCGGTGTACTGCGTCAGCAGGTTCGAGAAGTTGTCGCTCACCCAGCTCGCGAGCGCACTGACGATCACCCCCTCATTCTGCCCTTCGGCAGCCAGCACCTCGGCGCGGCGCTTCGCAACGTCCTGCTGGATCGACACGACCGTCAGGATCGCTGACGCCGCGAGGAACACCACCATCTCGATCAGGCTGCCCATCGCTCGCCGTCCTCAGCTGCGCGTCGTGTAAAGCTCGACGGTAGCCACCTGCCCCGCCGAACTGCATGCGCTGCCTGCGGCCGAACTGCTGAAGGCCGTCGTCGGGCTGTAGACGACCGTGCCGTTGATGCTGACTTCCGTAAAGACGTTGGCCATCGCCGCCGCGCTCATCGAGCACACGGCGGCCGGCACGGGATACGACGTAATCACCGCATCATTGGCGTTCGTGACCGTACCCGGCGTCGCCGTGACGTCGCCGCCGAACATGCCCTGCACCGTGCTGTAGTCGCTCGCCACGCGTGCGCCTGCCGCATCAAAGGCGTGGTTCTGCGCGAGAGACGTGAGCGACTCGCCCGCGAAGTTCGCATCGTTCTGCGTGGCGTTCTGGATGCCTGTGTGGAACATCGTCGCCTCGCTCTTGAAATGCGCGGCCTGCACCATGTTGCGCACGAAAGGCACGCCCAGATAGATGATCAGGGCGAGCAGCGCCATCGCGCCGAGCACTGCACCGGCTTCGATGAGCGAGAGCTCGCCAGTCTGCTTTTTCCTGCGCGCGAGGCGCCGTTGCGCTTCCCGGCGGGCCATCGTGGTTTGTTGCGTCTTCATGGTTCTTGTCCTTGTCAGAAATTGCCTGCGCTTGCACCCAGCGCGCTTTGCAGGCCAACGAGTCCGGTGACGGCATAGGAGCCCACGCCCACCCCGATAAAAAGCGCCGCTGCGATGCCCAGCAGCACGTAGTGCGTAATACGGGCGTTGCGGCGCACCGCCTCCACCACCCGGTCGAGCGAGCCGCGTCCAAGCGACTTGACCGCCTCGACGAAGTTGTCGCGCCGCTCCGCGTCCGCGATCCGGTCCACGACAAGCGCCGAGAAGATCCCGGTTTCGAGCGCACGCATGGGCTCTTCGGGCTTCAGTTCGAGCCGCCGCAGCATGCGCGTGACGTGCCAGCGCAGCCACGGATCGGCATTGACCTTGATGCGCTCGAGCGCGCCGCTGAGCGTGAGTCCTGAATCGAAAAGCCCCGACAACGAGACGATGAGCAATGCCGCACGCAGGTCGCGACGGTTGCGCCACATAAGGGGTGCCGCGTCGATCCGGTTGCGCAACGGCCCGGTCCAGCGCTTCAGTCCGTAGAAGTACGCCCACACCAGCGCGCCGATCAACGTCACGTTCAGCCACCAGTAGTCGGCGCAGAACGTGTCGATGGCGTACAGGAAGCGCCCGGGCGCGCTCCACTGTTCCAGCGGCCGGATCTCCAGTACCTGCGGATAGATGAGCGCTCCGAACATGGCGCCGAGCCCGTACATGTACGCGAGCAGCATCACCGGGTAGGCCAGCTGCATCGCCGTTGTGGTCGCCAGCACGCGTCGCGCCGAAGCGGTCATCGAGCACAGTTCGAATCCACGCCGGGCCGCATCCTCCTTCGTCGAGGATTCGGCCAGTTCAAGCAGTGCATACTCCTCGCCGGGAATGAACGGCTTCATCGACTGCGCGAAGCCCTCACCCTTGCCGAGCCGCTCGCCGATCGCCCGATAGACCATCCAAACGATCTGCCGGCGTTTGCGGGCACGCTCCTCGAGTACGCCCAGCCGCTCCATCAGCGTCTCGCGGTTGCGCAGCCCCTTCGTCGCCTCGATATCGAGCCTCGATTCTTCATAGAAGGCTTCACGCACTTTCTGGAAGCGCCACGTCGCGAATTTCATGCGGTCCCGGTACGGCAGGCGCATGAGCAACGGATACAGGGAACGTCCGCTCACGACGGCATCCTCCCGTCGCGATCCGCCACGACTCGATAGGTGCGGAACGGCTTCATCGAGCGGTCAATGAAGCGCGGATCGATCAACCCCTGTGACGCCTTGTACAGCGCGTGCTCGTAGATCGTCTTGCCGGTCATGTCCGCCGAATTGAAATCGGCCTTGCGCTCGCGCCGCCATGCCTCTTCCGCGCCGCGCCAGTCGCGTACAGCAATCCTGTCGAGGAATTCCGGCGTCGGCCGGTACAGTTCCATGGCGAGCGTCTGCCCCTTCGTGCCGGCCGCAACCTTGCCGTCGCGCGCAAGGAGGCCCTTCTTGCGGCAGTGTTCGCAGCCATCGTCGTCGCGACAGGCCATCTTCGAGGTGTCAAGGCCGAACTTCGTGCGCAGCAGCTCGAGATCGGACGCACGCATGACGTCGGCAGCAGGCAGCTTGCAATGCGGGCAGAGCATCGGGATCAGCTTCTGGTTGCCCACTGCATTGATGAACTTCTCGGAGGCCACCTCATCGGCCGTCATCCGCAGACGATCGCCGAGCAGCCGCATGAACACGCCAATGATGCTGTCCGCGTGAATGGTCGTGCGCACCGGGTGACCGGTCAGCGCAAGCTCAACGACAAGGCCCGCAACGGTCGAGTCGAGGATTTCTGCGACGGTCAGATCGTCTGGGTCCATACGCATGAGCGTGCGGATGATCGAGGCCACCTTGCGGCGGAATTCCTCTTCCGTTTCATCCAGACCGCGCGGCACCGACTGGTCGGAGAGCCACGGCATCGGGTATTCCGACGGCATACTCACGGCGTACTGCTTCATGAGTTCGCGCCCGTCCACCATCCATGCCAGCGCGCGCAGCAGCGTGCTCTTGGCCGAACCCGTCTCGCCCGAGAGCAGCACCGCACCACCGCTCGCGTGGCCAAGCGAATCGACGATCTCCAGTTGGCTCGCCTCCAGTCCCATCGTGTGCGGAAGGCGCACGCTGTAGTTACGGAAGTTGCCGTCGAGCAGCCGAAGCGCGACGTCAAAACCAGCGACCTGCGGCGCACTCTGCCAGCGGATGTTCAGCGTATCGGTCGAGAGTCCGAGTGGAATCATGGCCGACTGCGCGGCCGTTGGCTGGAACGCGTTGCCGCTGTTCGTGTTGCGCTGGACGAGATCCTGATAGGCCGCCGAAAGCGCACGCAGTACAGTCGCCTTCGGCATGCGACGGTAGGTGTAGAGATCGCCGTCGACGCGAAACCGCAGTTCCGCATCGGACTCGTAGTCGCGCGATTCCCAGTGCACGTCATTGGAGCCATAGGCGTGCGCGGCGTCGATGATGTCGCGGAACAGCGCGATCGCGCGCGAGCCTTCAGGTACGTGCGACGAGAGCCGGATACGCCCACGCTCGTAGACCCCTGCGATCACGTCCTGGGTAGCGATCATTTCCTCGCGCACCGAGATGTGCAGACGATCGAGGTCGCGCAGGTACGTCGTGTAGAGCGGCGTCTGGTGGAACTCCCGTGTGGTGATCACCACCGCCATGCCGGCCTGCATGTCGACGGCCACGAAACTGCGCCGCGTCTCGGACGTGATGCGAAGCGTCGCATCGGCCGTGGTGTCACACAGGATCCGCTTGAAATCGGCGAGCGCCTCGGCCGACACGAGCCTCGGCATGCCAACCGGCGCGTATTCGATATCCGGCACAGTGATCGCGTGCTCTCCGGCTACCGGGGCAGCCTCGGCTTCGGGCGGCGGGACATGTGCGCCGTCCCCTTCATGCGACGAGCTTTCCTCGCGGCAAACCTCGGCCTGCGCGTCCGCCCTGACCTCATCTTCCCGAACTGTCCTCGCCTGGTCGGTCGCGCCATCGCCCGGTTGCGCATACGCTTCACTCGGGCGCTGTGGAGCGTCGCTCACGGGCTCCCCGTCAACCCGCACGGGTTCCGGCTCGATCTCATCGGCGAACGTTGCTTTGGCGCCTGTGGGTACGTCGACAGACGCGCCACCCGGCACCTCGATCGGATCGACGTCCGTGATATCGCCGTCCCTTAGCCGCGCGCCCAGCGACCCGGGCGGCGCACCCGCGCCCCTGCGTGCGGGCCGGGCGGTTTCGAACACGGGCTCAACCGGCGCGGCGTCGCTTTCCTCCACGAAGCCCGGACGCCAGCCCCGAAGGCGCGCGAAGAGCGACGCGCGCGGCTTCGGTTCGTTTTCGACATTCCCAAAGAAAGACATGTTTTCCTCCCCGACTGAAGTTGTCTTATTGCGCGGTCGACGGCGCGATCCATGGGGGCAGCGGCGCGCCGACGTCGCGCAGCGGTCCCGACACCGCTACCGGCGTCGCATTGCCGGCCGGTGCGACGCCATCCGGGACGCCCGAGCGCATGGCAACGGTACGGGTGGCCTTGCCCTCGGCGACCGTCACAAGAAGACCCTCGACCTTGCGCACGACCCATCCGTTGAGTAGCTTTTCTCCACGACGCGCCGGATAGACCGCGCCGCCGTACTGATAGAGAACGTGCAGGCCCTGTTGATCGGTGAACGAACCGACGAATGTGACCGGATCGACGCGCGGTGAACGCCAGGCGGGCGCCACAAGTACAGGTGCCGGGGGCGTAGCAAGCGGCGGCGCCTCGGCACGAAGGGGCGCGGCCGACGCGGGGGCCGCGGGCGTAGCGCTCCCCGCGCCGTCGCCGTCGCGCAGCGCGCGGGCGACCTTGTTGCGCGCGAGCTGGTCGATATCGCGCAGCGTCAGATGCGCGTCGCTGGCCGGGACGGGAGCCATAACCGGTGCCGCCACGGTCGCGGCCGCCTGCGAGGCGTTTGCGACCGGCGCGACTGCCATGTGGACGGCCGATGCCGCACGTGACGTTGCGGACGCAACGTTCGACGTGTCCGGGATTGCGGTAGCCGTTTTTACCGACTGCGCGGGCGGTGTCGCGATGGCCCCATCGAACGAGGGCGTGGAGGCTGCGAGCGCGCCGTTCGCCGGACCGACACCAAGTGCGAACCCGGCAGCAAGCGTCGTGGCAAGCGCGGTAGTGAGACGTTTATTGGACGACATAGTATTTGCCCTTCGCAACGAATTTGATTCCGACCTTGCCCATCTCCTCAGGCGCCTCTGTGTCGAGCGTCACCTTGAGGGTTTCAAGCGTCATGTCCGGTGGCAGCCGCGCGAGCAGCGGTGCCTGCCACCGGTAACCGTCGATCTCCCAGGTGCCCGCACGGATGAGCGGCCCGTGACGCTCGTTTGCCGGCGGCGGCGTATTGATGAGCGGCTGGGCGGGCGACAGTCTCACGCTGTAGCCGAAACTCTTGAGGTCGAATGGGCGCGTAGACAACTGCTGCGCCGGCGTCTGCAGCATGTCGATGAGCTGCTGCTCGCCAGGCCACACCTTCGACTGCGCAGCGACGACCGCTGCGACTTCCGGCACGGCCGGGCCGCGCGCACCGAGCGCGAGACCCGAACGGTCGAACGTGAGCGGTAGCATCGAAGCCGGTGCGCGGCGCGCGAAGTCCTCGAAGGTCCCGCCCATGCGCGTGTAAGCCAGCGAGCAGTAGCCCGCGCGCGGGCACGTTGCATCCCTGAACTGCCAGCCCTCACGGTTCGAATCGAAGTCGACGATCGTCTCGATCAGCTGTGGCGCAAGCTGTGACGCCATCGGCGTACCTGCGGCGAACTCGTGGCGCAGGGCCTTCTCGTACTGCTGGGTCCAGGTCGGCCGCGCATTCGCTGGCAGCGCGGGCGGGCTGAATACGCTGACCGCTTCCTTGACCGCGAAGATGCCCACGCCTGCCGCGAGGAGGAAGACAACGGCAGTGGGCACGCCCACCGGGACACGGGCAAGCTTGCCGGCCTTCTTCAAGGCAAGCAGTTCGACCGTCTGGAAAGGCTCGTCGCCCTGAGCGAGCGCCTCACCGGAGGTGAGCACAACGAGCGCCAGGCCCTGCCTGCGGCACTGTTGCGCAATCTCATCTCGCCGCTTTTCAGCCTGCGTGACGCTGACGACTTCGTCGTTGTTCACGGCGCCGCGCACGACGTAGACCAGATGCACGCGCTGCCCGTCCTGCATGAGCACCAGCACGGCCGGGCGGGTACGCACGCGTTCGAGCATCGCCACACGCGCGGCGCCCGAGTAGAGCTTCACACCCTTGAGGTCGGAAGCGTCGGGCGCGCAGAATCCGCCGAGCATGACGTCGCCGACCTGCATTTCGACGTAATGCGTCGCCGTGAAGTCCTCCGCATAGCGGGCGCGTCCATCCTTTTTCCCCTTGAGGGGATAGGCTCGCCAGTCGAGGCCGAAGACCAGCCTCGCGCGCTTTTCTCCCGGCAACGGTTCGGTGATATGCATGCCCATGCCTACATCGAGGGGACGACGGTTGCGGTGAGCATCACCACCTGGAACGTATGCGACTTGTTCCACGCCCCGGTAATGCCCGCGATGCCCCCGTTTGTCGTGCCGTCGGCCGTGTCGGTGACTGCGCCATAAAGAACGACGGTCTGTCCGTCCGAAAGCGCGATCGTCTCGTCGTCCTTGCTGCCGATCGTGTGGGCAAGCTGGATCTGCTGCGCCGTCTGGCCCGAGCCTGTGCCCGCCGAGGTGAACGGACCATTCGGCTTGGAACTGTCACGCCAGTACGCGAGAAGAATCTGGTTGTGATCGTTGACCGAGGGGAGGATGTGCAGAAAATCGCCGGTCGTGAGCGTCCCCGGCGTGAGGCCCACCACCCCGCTCGACGTGCCGGTGACGCTGCCCGCCGAGGGCGAGGTCGAACGCAGATAGTCGTCGCTCTGGAAGTTCGCCACCGAGACCGGCAGGCCATTGAGCGTGAGCTTCGAGACCGTGTTGTCGGAGATCGTGCGGCCATACTTGTTCAGGCCGTTGATGACCGCGTTGGTGCCAGTGAATGGTGCGTTCGGCTCGAGCACAGACAGGCCAACGGTGCCGCCGCCAGAGGCCAGCGATGTTGGTGAGGTGAAGTTCACCGCCCACTTGGCGAGCCCGCCCTGGATGCTGGTGTAGACGATATCGGCATTCACACCCGCCTGGGTGCCGCGGTTCAGCGCAATCTGGATCGTGCGCACGCGCAGCATCACCTGGCGCGTGGAGATCGCGTTCTCGCGCTTGAGCATCTCTCCCATGCGATCCGCCGCTTCCCGTGTGTCGTACACGGTCACAAGGCGGCTCTGGGGGTTCACGGTAATGCGACCCATCGGAGACTTCAGCTGCTTGAGCGTATTCTCGATCGACAGGATCTGGTCGAAGTCGCCCTTGCGGCCGCTGGAAGTCATTGCCGAGAACGTGCCGGTGTCCGTATTGGCACCGCCCGTGGAACCCGTCGACTGGTTGCCCGTCGACGTGTCGGTCCCCTTGGACATCCGCGACTCGATCGTCACCTTGCCCGGGATCGCAGCGATCTGGTACATGCGCGTGACGAACCGGCTGATGGTGATGGTCGAACCATCGAAGGACCAGTCGAGGCCGAGGTCCTCCGTGACGTCATGCAGATAGCGACCGATTGCGCACGATTCACAGGGCTGATCGTACACGGGCACTTCGGACGTTTTGGCGCCGCCCAGGCTTGCCGGCGCGCTTTTGTCGTCGTTTGAGGCGCGCGGAATCAGGCTGTCGCGCGGAATGTAGACGTCGGGACTCACGCGCACCGGAAAACCGGAAGCGTTCGAGACAAGCGTCGCGAGCGTCCGCACGTCGAGCTTCGGCGGGAAGGTGACCTTCTTGTCGCGAAACACCGCTGGCAGCGTGGCCTCATACGCGAGGGGCACCGGGCGATCGCCGAGGAAGGCGCTGGACACCACCTCAACGAGCGGAATACTGTTTCCCGCGCCGTCGAGCGCAGCGCTGGCCGTCGCATTCCCCTGGTCATAGGCACTGTTGACATCGCCTTGCGTGACGGCGCAACCGGCGATCATCACGACGCTCGCCGTCGCGATCAGGGTACGGATGGGATAGAGGCGCATGGTCAGTCCTTGCAGTTGGCCGCGCGGGCGATCACGCGAATGACGTTGTTGGAGTGTTCGCACACGCGTGCGGGCGTGCGCATGTGGTCGGTCGCCTGCATGACCTGGGTGAGCACCGAACGGAAGTCGCCGCTGAAGGTCGCGTTGAATTCGACCGGCAGGTCATCGCCGATCTTCCAGGCAAGCTGCCAGCCCTGGGTCTGCAACCAGCGGTCGAGTGCGTTACGCAGGTTGGTGTCCTGCGGCGTGATCGTGAAGGACATCGTGCCCACCGGCTCGCCGCCTGCCGCAGCGGGGGGGACCACCACCGTCATCGTGTCAGCCGAAGCTGAAGCCGAAGCCAAAGCCGAAGCCGAAGCCGGAGCCGAAGCCTGCGGCGTGGCCGGCGTGATCGGTGCAGCGGAAGCCAGGACCGTCGGCGCGAGTGGCGCCTGGCTGGACACGGGAGCAGCCACCGGTTGCTGAGCGGGCGCAGCAGCGCCCGTGCTTGCCGCGTTCGGTGCGGCCGGCGCTGCAGGCGCGCTACCGCTGCCGAGCAGTTGCCAGCCATCGCCTGCGGGCGCGGGCACCTTCGACTGATCGGGTTGCATGGCAGCGACCGCCATGGATACGGCGCTACCGAGCGCCAGTGCCAGCAGGGCCTGCACAATGGTCCGGACGCGCGGACCGCAATCCTTGGGGAAGTGATTTCTCATGGTTTTCAGTGGCGCTGAAGGCGTCGGTAGATCGAATTGGCGTAGACAAGCTGGCGAGAGCTCGACGTCGCGTTATAGGCGCCGACAGCTTTCCAGGTCGGCCCGAACTGGCGGAAGTTCGAAGCGAGAATCCACGTGCCCACGTAGGCGTTCACGCAGGCGTTGAAAAGGTGCTCGCGGCGGATGCCAAAGCGGGCGAGCGTGGGCAGCCACGAACTGTTGATCTGCATGAGACCGATGTCCTCGCTGCCATTGGCATTGACGTTGATCGCGCCCGCACGCATGCCCGACTCCTGCTGCGCGATCGCGCGCACGAGCTGCGCACTGATATGCCGGTAGGCGGCCGCATCATCGAGACAGTCAGCGTGTGCGCCCGCCGGAGCCACCGCGAGCGCGATCAGGGAAAGGAGTGCGTAGCGCATCACGAGCTCGCTCCCGCACGCTCGAAGTACTTCACGTCGTGCCGTCGTAGCACGCTGACGGTCTGTCCGTCCGCCGTCACGATGAACTGCTCCGAGGTGCCGTTGAACTTGTAGAAACGGCCTTTCTGTTCGCCCGAGCCCAGGTGGTGCACGTCAGCGACGGTCACGTTGATGACGCTTGGCGCGAACTTGAAGAACGTCTCGCCCTTCTCGTCGAATACCGCTTCCAGATGGGCGCTGTTGCCAACGGGGAAGTCGTACACGGTGCCCGCGCTGCGCGCGACCTCGACACGGTGCGCCTCGTCCGAAACGATGAAGCGCTCCGCACGGTCGATGGTCATGACGCCCGTATCGGCATCCCACTTCGGGTGCAGCGAAACGCCATCGGTCGAGAGAAACTTCAGGTCCTTCGGCCTCGCGGCAAAGCGGATCTGGGTGTGCGTGTCGTCGCCATCGCGGATCGCATTTGCGCCGAAGTACGTTGCGAGGAGTGACTGCGCGGGCGGCACCGCCGCGACAGCGTCCGGGGCCGAAGGCGCCGCAACCACCGTCGGGTCGGTATGCGTCACCGTTGCGGCCGCGTAGGCCAGCGCGCCCGACTTCTCCACGTCGCGACGCAGCCGCACATGCCGCGTGCCGAAGTCGACGTCCGCATAGAGGCCCGTCTGCGCCATGAGCCGGTCGAGCGCCTGCATCCAGTTCTCGCCCTGCCGTGTCTCGAAGCGGTCGGCGGCGGTCAGATCGACATCCTTCTGCGCCGATCCGCTCCAGCCTTGCGGCACCAGCGCCTTGACGATCGAGGCGACCGGCATGGTAGCGCTCACCGTGCGCACGGGCTCGAGCGCTCCACGCTCGCCCACGAGCGAGAGGCGGCCGCTAAAGCCGGAAAACGCTACAGGCTGGTCGTCGCCAGAGCCTGGCACCGTGCCATGTCCGCCGATAAACGTGTTGGCCCGCTTCCAGCTCGCCACGGCTGTATGTCCGGCGACGCTGTACTGGAGCGTGGCAGGTGTGCCGTCCACGACCATGTACGGCCCTTCGGCGTGTCCACCGGCTACCGTGATGACCTGTCCGGCACGCGGCTGGATATAGGTCTTCGAGCCGTCGTTGAAGACGAGTGCCGGACGCTCGGCGATGCCGCCCGCGATCTCGTAGTCGAAATCAAAGGGATCGGTATTGGCAGCCAGAGCGAGGTGTGCTGCGCTGAATGCGCACAAGGTCGCGAACGTAAGAAGACTCCGCGTCATAGGCCAGCCTGGATCTGGTTGAGGTGATGCGCGAAGCGCGCGAGGTAAGCACTGCCCGGCACCGGGTTGGCGCTGTGGTAGAACGCGATGGCCTTCGCGACCGAGTGCGTGCGGCTGTAGTTCTCGTTGAGGATCGCTTCCGCAACGTGAATGTTCGTTGCGGGCGCAAGCGCATCCCATGGCGAGGCGAAGCGCTGCCGGTGAGCGCACCAATGGATCTGCATGATCCCTACGTCAAAGTCGCAACGGCCCGCCGCAAGAAGGGCGCGCATTGCGCCGTACGCATCCTGGCGGGAACGGAAGTAGTAGCCACGCCCTGCGACATTGAGGGTCCACGGCCACGCGCGCCCGTGGTAGGCGGTTTCGTTCAGTGCGATGCCGGCCAGCACCTTCGGATCAACGCTCGTGTGCATCAGGACGAAGGGCGTCTCGGCCTTCGCGCACGCCCAGCCGCCCCGGCCTTCGGCGATCGCCGCCTGCGCGTCGTCATCGAGCTGCCCGGGTTGCAGCCAGCCGCTGCGCACCATGAGCCCGGCGAGCGAGACCGCATGCGAATCGACCGGCACGGTGATGCCCTGTGCCGGCGTGCTCGCCACGGTCTGGCCAACGAGGCGCGAAGCCCATGTGTGAAACGGCGCAAGCCCGCAGTAGAGGACGGGCGCGCCGTCGAGCGACGCGACCTCGCGCGCGTCGTGCGAGGCCAGCACGAACGAGTCTGGGCTGATGACCTGCTCGATGGTCGCGCCGTGCGCTGCCACACTTGCCGCGACCGACAACAGGACTGGAGCCATGAACCGAACCATGACGCGCCTAGCCACGGTACTGCTCCAGGTGGATGTCGCGGTTCACCTTGATCATGAAGCGCTGACCCGGCTTGATCGTGATCGTCGGCGGAATGTTCTCGTAGCGGTTGAGGATCGACTGTGAGGTCTGTGCCGCGACCTGCCCCGCCGTGTTACCCACTTGCGTGACGCCCAACGGACCGGTCGTGGTCGAAGTCGTATCGCTGGTGAAGTGGTTCAGCAGGATCGCGGTCAGGAAGGACGCACCGAAGATCTTTAGAAAGTGGTTATTCACGTCGCCCGAAAACCCGGCGTAGCCGTTCTGGTCCGCGCCCTCCGAGCCATAGAGCGGAACCTGCTTGCCGTTGGGCAGGCGCAGCTCCGTCGCCGCGACGAGAATGCTTTCCTGGCCTACCTTGATGTCGCTCTGGTAAGGGGCGGTGATCATCGAGCCCTTGGGTATCATCAGGCAGTTGCCCGTCACGCTGTCGTAGACGTCCTGCTCGACCATGAGCGCTGCGGTGCCCGGACGATCTGAGTTCTCGCCCTCCATGACCAGCACGCCGATGTGATGCGGCGGCGAAAGCGTGCAGGACTGAGCCTGCCCAACGAAACCAGCGCTCAGGAAGCCCTCACCCGAGGCGGACTGTGCCTTGGCGTCCTTGAGAAAATCGAGATCGCGCTGTGCCGACGACGCACGGGCGTTGCCCTGCCTTACCGCCGCCGCGAGCGCCCCGGCTTGCGCGGCGGCCTGGCCTGCCGCCGCCTGCTGCGCGGCAAGCTGCTGCACTGCCATCTGCTGGGGCGTCATGATCCCGTTGGCGGCGTTGTTCTGGGAAACCGCCTGCTCCTTGACCTTGAGGCCCGGAATGAAAATCGGCGATGCATAGAGGTTGTCCTGCTTCGCGCTGGCCGCCAGGTTCCCGTTGTTCGACTCCCGCTCGTACTGGTCCAGCGACAGCGCCGGCTTCGTTGACACGGGCTGGGCGTCCGATGCAGCGGCAGCTTCGCGGCGCGCCTTTTGCTCGGCTGCGCGGGCGCGCGCCTGCTGGTCGGCAATGATCCGGTCGATATCGTCGCTGGCAGGTGCATGATCCACCGACGCGGCGGTCTTCGCGGCCTTGTCCTCCTTCGCCTGTTCGGCCGCACGGGCGCTTACCTTCGACTGGTAATAGAAGCCCATCGCCCCGATGGCGAGCGCGAAGATGAGACCCACCGCCATGAGCGCGTTGCGCGGCGACTTGCCCTTGACCACGCGCTCCTGATCCGCGGTTACCCCCTGGCTCTGGCTCGACATGGCTCAGAACCCGAAGATGCCGGGACGACGGCGTGTGACGGTGACCTCGTCGTCGCCCGCGCGAAGCACGATCTTGTCGGCCATCTGCTGGACAACGATGTACTGCCCGCGACGGATGAAATTCGGGCTCACGTCGTCGCCGTGGTCCTTGACGATGGGCACCGCGAACGGCGCGCCCGCAGGCAGCCGCAGCCACACGAACCTGCCGTCGTCAAAGACCGTCTCGGGCCTGAACGCTGCAGAGCCATCGACCTTGTAGTCGAAATTAAGCTTGTCGGGCGGCACGCCAAGGGGTCCCGAATCGGTCGCGCCGCCGTTCCCGCTCACCGAACCATCGGCTGCCCCGTCAGCATCGCCGCGCGCGCGCACCTTTGCCATCAGCGATTCGGCATAGTGAAAGCGCACGCTCTGATAGAAAAGGCCACCCAGCGGCGAGGACACCAGCGTCATGTCGTACTCGCGCAGGTTCGTCGTCAGGTGCAGCGTGTTCACGAGCCCGGGCCTGACCGGCTTGATGAACACATGGTTCGCGCCGTCCGTATCGATGAGCCAGCTCACCGAATCGCCCATGGCGGGTTCGGCAATGAGCTTCTCGCCCGGCGCGAACTCGATGGTGGTGTTTTTGGCCGGTGCGGTAATGATGCGAAAGATCTGGTCCCGGCTGTAGCTGAACACGACGATGCGCGCGTCGTTGGGCATCGTGACCGGATCGGTGCCGGAGTTGTACGGGTTCACCGGACTCATCGGGTCGCCCATGATCGAGCCGACGTCGAGAGCGCCTGCGGCGGAAGCGGCCCTCGACGCGCCGAGGGCGGAACCGGAAAGTGCGAGCGCGCCGGCGAGCGCAACCACGAGCGCCAGAGCGCGGGGGGCCTGGATCGTCATACCGTTTTCTGGAGAGTGAAGAACGGGAAGAAGATCCCGAACGGGTTGGTCCCCACGGCTTCGTCCGAGCTGGCCGGCACGATCTGGTAGCGCAGCGTGAGCGCATAGCGCTGCACGACGGGCTTGTCCGAGGCGAACTGCGTGGTGGAGGTGGAAAACTCAACGACGACCGTCGAGTCGTCGAGCACGGAAACACTGCTGACCGTCACCTCGCGCACGAGCTTCGGGTTGGTGAGGATCGACTGGAACGGCGCGTCCTGGTGCAGCCAGTCGCCGAACTGGTTCCTGGCGTTGCCTGTCATCTGAGCCTTGACGGCATTGATGTTGCGCGCGAGGCGCGACCCCTCGATCGTCGGCGTCAGGACGGGCTCGATGGTGAACCAGCGCTGGACCGAGTCGGCGACGGACGAGCGCAGCGCAAGGTCGTCGGGCTTGTAGGCGGCGAGCTGCTTCATGAGGGGACGGCCACCCGCATCGGCGGCAATGCCGTAGGCCTTGACCACCGAGGGCGGCGGCTGGCGCGTCCACACTGCCCCGCCGGCGATAAACGCGAGCACGAAGCAGAAGGTCTTCCAGTGGTTGGCCTCGACACGCAGGCGAGTGCCGCGATCGAAAATGATCTTTTCGGGATCTTCCTCGGAATACCCTCCCGGTGCAGGCGAAAGGGCAACATCTTTGCGGGAACGACGGAACAGGGACATGACGCGCGCGGACAGATTGGCTTGCGTCGATTGAAACAGTCCGGCACCTCCTCCTTCGGGGCAAAAGGGAAGCTATTTTGCATACCATTGCGGCCGGCCATCGACCGCGGCCTCTCTCGTGCAGGCGCCTGCACGTCTTTTCCTGGAAACCTGCACTTTTTGTTTAGCTTTTACCCCCCTCGGCGCGTCGAATCCCCGACATAGTGTTGGCCACGTCTGCGTAACCAATTTCACACGTCAAGCGCGGGGCTGCCTGACCGCAAAAACCTTGCGAATCAGTGCATTGCGTCAACCGGGACCCTGAAAAACGGTCACTTTCGTGCAGGCGCCTGCACGTACCTTTGCATTTAATGAAAATGTATGTGCTAACCGTCCCGACACGACCATCAATTCCAAGCATTCACCGCATCAATATGTCCGATGTTTCTGTTTCAGGTTGTTCCCTGAAGAATTGTTCGCTATTTACATTACAGTCTGCCAGTGTCATGACGCATAAGCGATTTTAGCTTTTTTCCTTCATGAGCCGAAAAATCTTTGCAAAACAAAGTTCTTTGTGCCCATAATCCACGAACCTTAGAAACGTCCACGAAGGGGGCCGGGATCTTGTTGGATATCAAACCGTATAAGGTTCAGGCGGTTGCGCAGCTGCTTGGAACTAGCACCGTCAACGTTCGTCGTATGCTCGATGAATCCGGTATCGATGTCGCGCGTCAGGAGCACGGCCCCAAGACTCGGATCTTTACAGCGGAGAACATCTTCGATCTCGCTCGCCACCAGGCAACGAGAAAAACAAAACATCGACGTGGCGATAGGAGACAAGTCGTCGCAACCGTGTACGCGCCGAAGCGCGCCGTCGGGAAAACGACGCTGACTGGCAACTTTGCGTCATGCTTTGGTCTTCGCGGAATGCGTACCCTTAGCATCGATCTCGACTTGCAGGCCGATCTGACCTTGAGCTTCGGTTACAACGCCGATCTCACACCTGAGGAGGCAGTCGAGACGGGCATTCCTCGATCGCGCCTCGTCGAAAGCCACTTTGGCAACTTGATGCCAAACGGGCCCATGGGTCGCCGCACGCTACCCGAAGTCGCTAAAAAACCGTACGGGGAAAACGGCCCTCATCTCGTCCCTGCAGACGTCACGCTCGATCGACTTGATGCGATGTTGAGCTACGAAGACCTGGATCAGAAAAACGCCTCCCGCGACCGGATGCTCGCGCAGCTCCTGCAAGACGGTCGAGCAAAGAAGGATCCAAACTTCGACACTTCCGAATACGACATTGTGCTTTTCGATGCGCCTTCGTCGACGACCCGCATTACGCGGTGTGCTTTGCTCGCATCTGACTTCGTGATCTGCCCGGTTTCGATGGAGCACAATTCCAGCAAGGGGCTTTCTTACCTTTCGAGTGTGTTGGCGCAAATGCACGATCAGTTCGGAAGAAGTCCTGAACTCATCATCGTGGCAAATTTCTTCGATTCAGCCAGCATCCACGTAATGACGCAGTTGAGCACGGTCATGCAAACGTACAAGCAGTCACTGCTGCAATGTTGGATTCGCCGCAGCGGGGACTTCCCTAAGGCGATCGACCACGTGAGCGACTCTCCACTGGTTTTGTCAAAGCCCAGTTGTAGCGCAACGTCGGATCTGATGGATTGCGCGCATGCGCTTCTCGCCCGCATGGGGATGATGAATGCCTAAAGCCGGCGATCTAACTCCATAAAGCCCGATGGGCGCCGCGGTCACGAACAACGAATCCACCCACGATGATCGAATCGATAACTTCCAAGTCAATTCCGAACAAGGCGACTGCGAAGGCTGTTCATGCCGGTCTGATCGCAGGACGCGCGTCCCCTTACGAATTCGGCGTCTTCTATCGGACAATGCTGACACAGGGTTTGTGGCGATCGCAAACGAGCATCGCCAAGGATCTCGGCCTCTCGCGGGCCCACGTTACTAAAACTCTATCTATTGCTCGCATTCCGCCCACCGTCGTTGCGCTATTAGGTGGACCTGCGCGAATTTCGTTTCGAGTCGGACCGCTAATACTTTCAGCCATTGACACCGTCGGAGAGGACGGCGTTGCAGCTAGGGCGCGAACCGCGAAAGACCTGGGGTATGTTTCAATCGAGGATGTCCTCGAGTACGTCTTGACGAACAGGTTGCCGGAGCCACGCGAAAAGAGCGCCGTTCGGATAAGGCTGACGCGCGACAGGAAAGCGTTGCGGATCGAGACACCGATTGCGATCAGGCTATTGCGGGACGTTGGAAAACTGGAAGACTACATGGCGCTCGCTTTCGCGATGTTCGAGGCATCGATGCAGGCCGAGGCTAAAGAGATGCTTCGACGGCGGAACGCGCAGCGATCCCGCACGCGTAACGGAGAGAGATTAGCCATCACCCCGAACAAAGCTCAGATGTAGCCGGGAAGTACGGCTAACGGTGCGCAGCCAGCGGGAATTCTCATGCCTCAGAACAGTGAACGCCTATGGATCGGCTCGGCAGCTCGATTAGGTGAAGACCTATGGGGCACCCAATGTTCAACGTATTCCATCGCTGTGCCGGGCGTTGCACCCGAATCGGGACCGGTAGACACCCATGGTTCGAGACCGCGGGTCAGTGTTCTGTCCCAGAAATGACTACAAGGGCTCCCCCGTTGAGCGCAAGCACCCTACGTGGCTTTCTGTTCCAATCAGCGTTGCCGGCGTCGTGTGAGAAGGTGAGGGACTGCGGTACTACAACCGGGCAGGTCGGACGCCTTAGAGACGGTTTCATACAGACCGTTGAGTTCGTCGCAAGGTATTCCAGCAAATCAGGCAACAGCCGAGTTTGAGGAACGCTTCATGAATGTCGGTGCGACGTTCAAAGCGAATACGTAGACGGCGGAAATGATGCAGCCAAGCATGAGTACGTTCGACTACCCAACGGACTTTTCCAGGGCCACGACCGTGCGGGTGACCACACCGCGCGATACTGGCGGGATGTTGCGCTCGTGAACGATGCGTCGGTATTTGTCGTGGTCGTAACCGCGGTCGGCGTAGACGCGGTCGGCGTAGACGCGGGCAGGACGGCTCAGAGGCCGTCCACGCACACCGCCGATCGGCACGATGGCCTCGATCAGCGGAACCGGTTGGGTGACGTCGTTACGATTGGCGCCGGTCAGGTTTGCCGTAATCGGCGTTCCGTTGGCGCCGGTGGCGATGTGGCGCTTCGAACCGGGTCGCGCTCGATCGGTGGGGTTCGGGCCAGTTTTTCGCCCGCCCCAATCGCACGATTCGACGATGAGTCGACGACCACGCGGGAGAAGTCGATCTTCGCGGCCGCTCGTAGTTTCGCCAGCAGCACTGCATGCAGTCGATCCCACACGCCGGCTTGCTGCCAATCACGCAGCCTGCGCCAACAACTTACGCCTGAGCCGCATCCCATTTCGGATGGTAAGTCGCGCCAACGAATGCCCGTCAAAGCCGCGCGGTCCGCCACTGGCTTGCGAGCGGGACACTTGAAGCGGCGCGGCTTTGGCGGAGGTAGCAGTGGTTCGATCAGTGCCCACCGTTCGTCATCAATGATTGGCTTACCCGTCTCCCTGCCCTGTCTGTCACGACGGCCAAGGTTAACAGGATGCTGAAAAAGTTAACAGCCCCCATGGGATCTTTTTGAAACCGTCTCTCAAGGCCCGCTTCCGAAGCGTCAATCGCTTGCATTGCCGGATCTTCGTCTCTACCAGTCCTGTCGCAGCATTCAGGCACGAGCGTTCGCCAGCTATTCGAATCGCCCATAACGTCGACGATATCGAGGTGGCACCCATCATCAGCCGCTACGTCGCATCGCTTTGCCGGTTCACCCAGATCATTTGGATGCCATCCTGCTAACACCAAACGCCCTGTCGCGAAACGATTTGAAGCAGACGGATTTGATTGCGGCTCCATCTTCCAATGCACTATTGGAACAGCAACGCCTGCAGGTCAGGACGCCCGAAACGCATCCACTCACCGAACGCGCCACCGTCTTTGTCCATCATCTGATCGCGGACCTCAGGCCGACACATGACTGGCATCCAGCACAAGGTAGCGCGGGCGACGAGCTTTGCACTGCGTGCAACGTTTTGTTGATTGATTTTGAATACAACTGGGAAATTACGGCGCTACAGTGTGGCATCGCTTACATCGCGGATGAACGCGACGCGCCTCGTCCGATTAACCCCAGGAGATCCCTGTGAGAAGAATCCCGCTCGCCATCGCAGCCGCGATGTCATCGGTCGGTCATGTTTACGCGACTACCCTGGCGCAACGGCGTGAGATCCACGGAACGTGAGCAAGAGGAGGTTTGCGGATACTCATCCCGCACTGACTTACTGCCGGTTTGGCGGGCTCTCCGTGTTGGACAAAGCCCTCCGGCAGCTTAGCGTGAGTGTCCCGGCGAAAAGCTTTGTGCCTTGTCGAATAGGGAGGCGGAATGGGCTATGGAACGGTTTTGCCGAGGTTGTTGGGTTACTTTCCGTCCCTTAAATCGAGCAAAAAGACCGATGAGCAGCGAATTGTTGAGCGCCCGTCGACTTCTATGGCTGCGAGGAACGAGTGCCTGGCACCGATACTCGAGAGTTAGGCACTGGCCGTGGTGGAACTGACGTCGCGCGACTGCATCAACGCAAACAACGGACGGGGATATCGGCTGACCGCAATCAACCCAGCCATCAGCATGAGATAGGTACTTTGTAACGGATTTCCTTCTCATTGCGACCGTGCGATACAGTTGCTATTCGCGGCCCCTTGTCGCATTTCGGATAAGTGCTGCCCTATATGTGATGACACCGAGCGCACGCGCTTCGCCGCGCAGCTTTTACAAGTTCCAGGCAGAATCGACAGACGAATAGGGCCTGCTCCCTTGGTAGCACTAAGGGTGAAGCCTCATATTAAATGGCGGCAGATGAACTCTCCACACGGCTCCGACACGGGCTCAAGTGTCCACATCATGTGGGAGGATGAAGAACGCACGTTCTGCCGCGTGCGGTCCCCTCGCGGTACCGGCAGTGTGCTGGTTGTGCGTCCCGCCGACGAAAATCACTCAACTGCCCTCATGGAGCGCCTCACTCACGAGTTCGCGCTGAAGGAGCAGCTCGACGGTACATGGGCAGTGCGCCCTATCAAGTTGGTACGCGAAGACGCACGGATGACGCTTGTGCTCGAAGATCCGGGTGGCGAGCCACTCGAGCGACTGATGGGTGTGCCTGTCAGCGTGGAAAACGTCTTGTGCCTCGCCGTCGACATCGCCTCGACGTTGGGGAAGCTTCATCAGTGCGGTATCGTTCACAAGGACCTCAAGCCAGCTCATATTTTGGTTAGCTGTACAGACGGTCAGACGCGGCTCACTGGATTTGGTATCGCTTCGCGGCTGCCTCGCGAGCGGCAATTACCACAGCCGCCCGAAACGATCGCCGGCACTCTCGCGTATATGGCGCCCGAGCAAACCGGGCGAATGAATCGCTCGACCGATTCGCGCAGCGACCTCTATGCATTCGGAGTCATCCTCTATCAATTGTTCACGGGAGCTTTGCCTTTCACGGCCACCGAGCCCATGGAATGGGTGCATTGTCATATTGCCCGGAAAGCTGTGCCGCCGCGCGCGCGCTCAGATATGATTCCACCCGCCGTCTCGGAACTCGTCATGAAGCTGCTCGCGAAGACCCCCGAGGAGCGTTATCAGACTGCGGCGGGTGTCGAGCGTGACCTGCGCCGATGCCTTACCGAATGGCAACGTCAAGGCCACATCAATGACTTCTTGCTTGGCGAATACGACATGCCCGACCGCCTCCAGATCCCCGAGAAGCTGTACGGGAGACAGAGTGAGGTCGACTCCCTGACGGCTGCGTTCGAACGGGTGGTCAGCACCGGGACGCCTGAACTCGTGCTGGTTTCCGGTTATTCGGGGATCGGCAAGTCCGCAGTCGTCAGTGAACTGCATAAGACACTGGTGCCATTACGCGGCCTCTTCGCATCAGGCAAATTCGACCAGTACAAGCGAGACATACCGTATTCGACCCCCGTGCAGGCTTTTCAGGGCTTGGTGCGGTCGCTCCTCGGCAAGCCAGACACGGAACTGGCAATCTGGCGTGACACGTTGGTCAGGGCACTCGGTCCAGATGCGAAGCTCGTGACCGACCTAATCCCAGAGTTAAAGCTCGTCATCGGTGACACAGCGCCAGTCCCGGAGCTTGAGCCTAACCAGGCGCGGCGCCGCTTCGAACGCGTCTTCCAGCGCTTTATCGCTGTTTTTGCACAAAAAGAGCATCCGTTGGTACTCTTTCTCGACGATCTGCAATGGGTCGACACCGCGACGCTCGATTTGCTCGACAATCTTCTCACACGCTCGGGTCTTCAATACCTCATGCTGATCGGCGCCTATCGAAGCAATGAGGTGAATGTCGGCCATCCACTGCCGCGCAAGCTTGAGATGTTAAGGGTGGCAGAAGCACGGCTGGACGAAATCGCTCTCGCGCCACTCACTCGTGAGTATGTTGCGCAGCTTATCGTCGAAGCACTTCACTGCGAGCCAATACGTGCAGCACCGCTTGCACAGCTCGTGCATGAGAAGACAGCGGGCAACCCTTTTTTCGTCATCCAGTTCCTGCATGCGCTCGCCGATGCCTATCTGATTAGCTTCGACCATGATACGGCATGCTGGTGCTGGGATCTGCCTCGCATCCGCGACAAAGGGTACGCCGACAATGTGGTGGACCTGATGGTCGCGAAACTGGCGCGTCTGCCTTCGGAAACGCAGCGCGCGTTGCAGCAACTCGCCTGCCTTGGCAACACCGCCTCGCTTGCGATGCTCAGGAAGGTTCTTGGCGTCTCAACGCAGGGAATCAGGGCGCTGCTGCTACCGGCAGTTGAGCAGGAGCTGGTCGGGCAAGTGAAAGATATATACGCGTTTGTGCACGACCGGGTACAGGAAGCCGCCTATTCACTGATTCCAGGTGAATTGCGTGCAGACACCCATCTGCGTATCGGGAGGCTGCTCGCGGCACAAACTCCCGCAGACAAACGGGAAGAGGCAATCTTCGAGATCGTAAGTCAGCTCAATCGTGGCGCGGAGCTGGTGACCAGCAGGCAGGAACGCGAACAACTGGCCGGCTTCAACCTAATCGCCGGCAAGCGCGCCAAGGCGTCAACGGCCTATGCGTCGGCGCTCTCTTATCTCGCAGCCGGTTCGGAGCTCCTCACGGACGACTGCTGGGACTGCGGGCACGAACTGATTTTCGGGCTGGAGTTGAACCGGGCCGAATGTGAATTCCTCACTGGGCGGCTTACGGACGCACGAGTGCGGCTCGCCACGCTATCCCGCCGGGCGACAACCACCGTCGAACAGGCGCTGGTCGCGTGTCTGCGAATGGATGTCTACCTGACGCTCGACCGGAGCGATCGCGCTGTCGACGTCTGTCTCCAACACCTCCGGGAAGTCGGTATCGAGTGGTTAGCGCACCCGCAAGAAAGCGACGTACAGCGGGAATACGAAAACATCCGCTCACTGCTTGCTGGCCGGCCTATCGAGGCGCTCATCGATTTACCATTGATGACGGACCCAGCGTCCCTTTCGGTGGCCGATGTACTGAGCAAGCTGCTGCGACCAGCCTGGTTTTTCGACGCGAAGCTTGCGGCTCTAGCCATATGCAAATTGATCAGCCTTAGTCTACAACATGGCAATTGCGACGCGTCGTGTTTTGCGTATGTTATGTTCTCCAGGGTTGCTGGACCACGCTTTGGCGATTATCACTTCGGGATCCGGTTTGGCCAACTCGGATTTGATCTCGTCGAGCGCCGCGGACTCAAACGTTTCGAGGCAGTGACGTATCTCTGCTTCGCGCTCTACGTCTTGCGCTGGACGAAACATGTTCGCTTTAGCAGCGAGGTGCTGCGCGACGCGTTTGAGGCAGCTGCCAGGACCGGCGACCTTCCGTCCGGCGCATATACGTGTTGCCATATCATTTCGGACCACCTTTTCGCTGGTGATCCGTTGATCGATGTGCAGCGCGAGGCTGAACAGGGCCTTGCTTTTTCCATGAAGTCACGTTTCGGCCTTGTCGTAGATAACCTCTCCACACAACTCGCGCTGATTCGGATGCTCCGCGGCTCTACACTGAAGTTTGGTCGCTTCGACTATGACGAATTCAACGAGCTTCGTACCGAGCAGCATTTGTGCGGTAACCCAGCACTCGCGACTGCAGCGTGCTGGTACTGGGTCCGAAAGCTGCAAGGGCATTACCTTTCTGGCGATCATGTAGCCGCCGTTAACGCGGCATCGGTAGTTCAGCAGCTACTCTGGAGCTCCTCGTCACACCTGGAGGAATGCGAGTACCACTTCTACGGCGCGCTCGCCCTGGCCGCACATTATGACCATGCACCAGCCGACGAGCGACGGCGGCACCTCGATGCCATCTATGCACATTGCCGGCAACTGGAGTTATGGGCGAATCAGTGCCCGGCGAATTTTGACAACCGCGCCGCGCTACTGCGCGCCGAGATCGCGCGCCTAGAATGCCGTGACGTCGACGCTATGCGGCTCTACGACGAGGGCATCCGCCTGGCGCGTGCCAACGGCTTTGTACAGAACGAAGCGCTTGCCAACGAACTCGCATCCAAATTCTACGCGGCACGCGATTTTGTCAGGATTGCCCGCGCTTATATGCTGGACGCTCGCCGCAGTTACCGACGCTGGGGCGCTGAAGGCAAGGTGCGCCAACTCGACGAACAGTTCCCGCATCTCATGGACGAAGACCGAGTGCCCGGGCCAGGCAACACGATCGGCGCGCCGGTCGAACATCTCGAACTTGCTACCGTGATCAAAGTATCGCAGGCAGTTTCAGGAGAAGTCGTTCTTGACAGGCTGATCGACACAATCATGCGCACGGCAATCGAACAAGCGGGAGCACAGCGGGGGTTGCTGGTTCTTTCGCATTCTGGCGAGCATTGGGTCGCAGCAGAAGTCAGGACGGAGGACGACAAACCTTGCGTGCAACTGCGCAATGCGCGGGTGAGCGCGAGCGTGATACCCGAGTCGATCTTCTACCATGTACTGCGTACCAACGAGAGCGTCATTCTCGACGATGCGGTGAGCGAGACCACATTCGCTACGGATCCTCATATCCGGGAGCATCACACCCGCTCCGTTCTCTGCCTGCCGTTGATGAATCAGGCTAAGCTCACCGGCGTCCTGTACCTCGAAAACAATTTGACCACCCGCGCTTTTACGTCGACCCGTATTGCGATACTCCGACTCCTCGCCTCCCAGGCAGCGACTTCTATCGATAACACCCGGCTTTATCGGGACCTGGCAGAACGCGAGGCCAGAATCAGGCGGCTCGTTGACGCCAATATCATAGGCATTATCGTTTGGAACGACGAAGGCGACGTCTTCGAAGCCAACGACGCCTTTTTGCGCATGGTGGGATACGAGCGCGAGGATGTGGTGTCCGGTCGCCTGAGCTGGAGGGATCTGACGCCCTCGGATTGGCGCGAGAACAGCGAACGGGCTCTGGCACAGCTTAGGCATGACGGATGTGTTCCACCAACCGAGAAAGAGTACACTCGGAAGGATGGCACTCGAGTGCCGGTCCTGGTCGGCCGGGCCGCGTTCGACGCGAGTGGAAAGGAAGGCGTTGCTTTCGTCATTGACCTGACCGAGCGCAAGGAAGCAGAACAACGCTTGCGTGAGTCCTACGAAATGCTACGTGAACTAACCTCATATCGCGAGACGGCTCGCGAAGAAGAGCGCAAGCACATTGCGCGGGAAATGCACGACGAACTTGGGCAACACCTCACTGCCCTTCGTCTTAGGGCGTCGGTATTGCGCATGCGCCTCGGCGATGATCGCCCGGAATTGGTTGAGCAAACCCAAGCGCTGATTTCGCTTGTAGACGAAACGATGCAGGTCGTAAGGAGCGTTATCACGTCTCTACGTCCAGCGGCACTCGATACCGGGATTGCGACTGGGCTCGAGTGGCTCGCTGCGGAGTTTAACCGCAACTGCCGAACAATCTGCCACCTCCACTTGCAATACGAGGATATTGTCGTCAGCGAGGATCGCGCTATCGTCCTGTTTCGCCTCGTCCAGGAGGCGCTAACCAACGTCGCCCGTCACGCGGCGGCCCGTCAGGTGATCGTTACGTTGGGACGAGCGCCGGACGGGTGTGTCCTGGAAGTGTGTGACGACGGACAAGGATTCGATGTCTGTGCAACCAGAAAGAGATCGTTCGGACTGGCGGGAATGGAAGAGCGTGTTCTGATGCTTGGCGGGGAGATCGAGATCATCAGTTCGCCGGGAGCCGGTACCACAATCAAAGTCAGAATTCCGGAAGATCCGGCGGTACCGATATAAGTGTGCCAAGGCAAAGGTGCGCCGAGAACGCCGATCAGCAAGGGGAGCGAGCAATCAGGGTTACCCCGATTCCGGGGATAGAACGAGGCGCATTGGACGGATGCACCCGCTGATCTTTGCCCTACTGCTCGCAGGTGTGTTTCGCTCGAACCCTTGAAAACATCATCAACCGGGTTTTCTAGGCGGCAGCCCCGAATGAGAAGTGGCTGACTGACCGAGTTTCAGATGCCGGCTGGCAAGGTGTATCTCTCACCCTAATCGACTGTTTCGATGGGTTGGTCATCAGCTTGTCGATACGTAGGCGTCCGGATGCTGATCTTGTGAACACTATGCTGGATGCAGCGATGCAGCCATCGAGACGGTGGCCAATAGCAACGAGCGGTCTGTCGTCCACTCTGGTCGCGGTGCTCGCCATCGCCGGCGGCGACTCTCCCGCATGAGCGACGCGAAGCTGACTCGCTCGATGTAGCGCAAAGGGTGCTCTGCCGACAATGCGGCCGGTTCGGCCGAGTGCGCCGATGAAGGTCGCGGCGTCGCGGCTCTGGCCACCACCGATCTGATTCCCGAGTACGCGCCAACCAGCGCGCCGACCACGGTTCCGGTAATGCCCGAAGTATCCATCGCGGTACTCAAAACCAGATGCTTGAGATGCTGCCGTAAGCTGTTGCGGCGGAGGCGGCGGCGCATAGGCAGGTTGCTGCACAGTGCCCGGTTGCGCGTAGGCGAGCTGGCTACACGCAGGCGCTGCATACTGGCCCTGGTAGCCTTGCTGCGGGCCACAAGGCGCGTAGCCTCTGTCAACGCATGCTGACAACGAAAGACTCGCTCCAAAGACAAGGCGCGGCGGTGAGGCCGGACTTGGTCGAAAGAGTAGTATCACGGTATGGTTTCGGGCCCGTGCGCCCCAATGCTCTCAACTTAAGCCCCGGAAGTGCTTGTATTGTATACGAGGCGTAGGACCTGTAAACTTCACACCATAACTTCCTGATAAATCAACGATATGAACTCAAATACCGGCGTCTTCCCGACTTCTGGCTGAGTTCTCCGATTTCCTGTTCGATCCAGCGCTCGCTGAGCGCGTGCGCCGTACTCCCACCGCCTTTACCCGCAATCGCACGCTTACATTGCCGCGCATGACCGCGATGATGATGTCGGCCATGCGTACCAGCGTGCAGGCCGAACTCGACAGCCTGTTTGGCACGCTCGGCGAGCACGGCGGCCGCACCCGCGCCGTCACTGCACAGGCCTTCAGCAAGGCGCTTCGGGGACTCTCGGCCGATCTGTTCGAACTGGCCCGTGCCCGCCTGATTGCACTTGCCCAACCCCATCTCGATTCGATGCGCTGGCACGGCCTGCGCCTGGTTGCCGCCGATGGCAGCCGTCTGCGCGTGGGCACGCGTCGCGGCCATGAACTGTGCGCCGATCACTACGCGTTTGCGCTGTTCCTGCCGGGGGCCGAACTGACCCTGCACGCCGCGCTTCATCCCGCCGACGGCGCTGAGCGGCAGATGCTGTTCGAGGCGCTGGACGCACTGCAACCGCGTAGCGATCTGCTGCTGCTCGATCGCGGCTACATCGGCAACACGATGGTGGCTGCGCTCGTACACCGTGACATTGCTTTCTGCATGCGCGTCGATGCCCGTAACTGGAAATGCGTCACCGCGTTTGCGCGCAGTGGTGAAGCCGAGCACGTAGTGACGCTGGCGGCGCCCAGCGAGCTGGATGCCTGCGACTATGAACTGGCGCGCATGCCCAGCACGGTGCGCCTGATTCGCGACGTCACCCCCAGCGGCCGCATGCATGTGCTGATGACCTCCCTGCTTGATGCGCGGCGCTACCGCGCTGCGGCATTCGGTATGCTCCATCATCAGCGCTGGCCGTTCAAACGCCTGAAGCACCGGCTGCGACTGGAGGTCGTCACGGGTCTGGACTATTGGCTCTGCAGCAGGACTTCGGCGCAAAAATCCTTGCTGACAACCTGTGCACCTTGCTCAGCGATCTTGATGTGCCGCGCGAGAAGGCATTGGACAGTCGTCCTAGGGCGTGTTCACACTAATTGCGTTTGATCGTATACTTCGGTGATGGAAATCACCGAAGCCCAATATCAACGGATCGAGCATTGCCTGCCACGACAGCGGGGCAATGTCAGCTTGACGAACCTGCAGGTGCTGAATGCGATCCTTTACG
>NZ_JAYMRY010000051.1:0-41490 GCF_038900695.1 Paraburkholderia sp. JHI2823
GCATCTATATGGCTGGATGCTTTGCTCTTCTCTGATCTGTGCGTTATTAATCAGTGATCCAAAATGAATGCTTGCTGATGGCCCAACCCTCGCGGCGCGTCGCGACACGAACTCCGCGCCGACACGCTCGCCACCGCTCACCCGGCTGAGACGGGCCGCCGCCGGATTTTCTTTCCGATTCCTCAGAGGAAAACCGGGCGTTTTTGCGCGATGCCCGACAGGGCGGGCGTTGCGGGCTGCCGTGCGCAAGCCGCGTTCCTTGCGATTTATTTTCGATTTCTTTCGGGTTTTTTTCATTTACCGTCGGTGGCCAACGGATGAAGTCGCCAGCGTGAACCTGCTTGCGCCGACTTCTTCGCCTACTCAAGACCGGGGCTCGCTCATGACGACAACAACGAAAGTCTCCATTTGTTTGCCGACGTGCAACCGGCCCGAGTTGCTCGTTCGCTGCATCGAATCGTGCCTGATGCAAACGCACACGAACATCGAGATCGTGATCGGCGACGATTCGCACGACGATCGAACGGCGCAACTGGTCACCTCCCGTTATGGCGACGACCCGCGCATCGCCTACCGGCGCAACGTGCCCGCACTCGGACAGGCGCCCAATGTGGCCAGCCTCTTCGAGCGCGCGAGTGGAGACAAGATCCTGCTGATCCACGACGACGATTACCTGCTCGTCCACTGCATCGAGACACTGCTTGCGCAGTGGTCCCGCCACCCGGATCTGGAAGTCGCGTTCGGCGATCAATACGAAACCGATCATGACGGGCGCATCATGCACGCGGCGAGCGAGCGCATGAACCGCGCCTATCACCGCACGCCGAGTGCTGCGGGGCTGCAAGATCCACCGGGTCGCGCGGGCATCGTGCAGATGTTCCCCAACAACGGCTGGCTCGCCAACGCGGCGCTCGTCAAGCGCATCGGCTACGACGACCGCTACGGCACCTGCTGCGATTACGTGTTCGGCACGCGGCTTTGTCTCGCGGCAAAGCGCGTGTGCTACGTGAACGAATACGTCTCGTGCTACCGCATGACAGATGCTTCGGTCTCCCAGGCAACGCGGCGCAGCATCAATGCCTCGTCGATTTCGGCATGGCAGTTTCTCGAGGGCCTCGCGCTGCCGCCCGACCTCGAACCGGCGCGCAGGCTCGCCAGGCGCCGGCTGGTGCCGATCGTGGTGTCCCTGCTCGCGCGCAATCGCGAGGCGCGCGCCGGGCTGCAACTCGCGCTCGGCAATCTCTATGCTTACCGGTTCGGCTTGAGCCCGCGGCTCTACTACCACTTGCTGATGATCTGGAAAGCCACGCGCCGGCCCCGCGAGGAACCGGTCGCGCCGAGGGGCATCGACCATGGCGTCGATGCGTCGAGAACGCGGATGCCGTAGCGCGAACGTCGGACGAGGCGCAAGCGCTCCCATCGTTGAGAGCGTTCTGTGCGCGATCGAGGCTGCCCGGGAGAGGCTGTGCCGAAGCCGCCGCCCCAAATCGGGGCTAGCGGCCGTGGCCCTTTTATTTGCGTAGAAATCGCGGCGAAAGCCGCCAGGCTTGCCGAATGGCCGGGGATACAAGATACTTGACGATTCGACCGAATTCCCTCCGCATTCTCGTTCTACCGGGTCCTTTCTCATCATGAGCACAATTCTTGAAAGCCTTCCGACCGGCCAAAAGGTCGGTATCGCGTTCTCCGGCGGCCTCGACACCAGCGCCGCGCTGCACTGGATGAAGCTGAAGGGCGCCGTGCCCTACGCCTACACCGCGAACCTCGGCCAGCCCGACGAAGACGACTACGATTCGATCCCGCGCCGCGCGACCGAATACGGCGCCGCGGGCGCGCGCCTGATCGACTGCCGCGCGCAACTCGTGGCGGAAGGCATTGCCGCCCTGCAATGCGGCGCGTTCCACATCTCGACGGCCGGCGTCACGTACTTCAACACCACCCCGATCGGCCGCGCCGTGACGGGCACGATGCTCGTGGCCGCGATGAAGGAAGACGGCGTCAACATCTGGGGCGACGGCTCGACCTACAAGGGCAACGACATCGAGCGCTTCTACCGCTATGGGCTGCTCGTCAACCCTGAACTGAAGATCTACAAGCCGTGGCTGGACCAGCAGTTCATCGACGAACTCGGCGGCCGCGCGGAAATGTCGGAATTCATGCGCCAGTCGGGTTTCGCATACAAGATGTCGGCCGAGAAGGCCTACTCGACCGATTCGAACCTGCTCGGCGCGACGCACGAAGCGAAGGACCTGGAAAGCCTGGAAAGCGGCATCAAGATCGTGAACCCGATCATGGGCGTGGCGTTCTGGCGCGACGACGTCAAGATCGACAGGGAAGAAGTCACGATCCGCTTCGAGGAAGGCCAGCCGGTCGCGCTGAACGGCCAGACTTTCCCGAATGCCGTCGAACTGCTGCTCGAAGCGAACCGCATTGGCGGCCGTCACGGTCTGGGCATGAGCGACCAGATCGAGAACCGTATCATCGAGGCGAAGAGCCGCGGCATTTACGAAGCCCCGGGTCTGGCTCTGCTCTACATCGCGTATGAGCGCCTCGTCACGGGCATTCACAACGAAGACACCATCGAGCAGTACCGCGAAAACGGCCGCCGCCTCGGCCGCCTGCTGTACCAGGGCCGCTGGTTCGACCCGCAGGCGATCATGCTGCGCGAGACGGCCCAGCACTGGGTCGCGCGCGCCGTGACGGGCGAAGTGAAGGTGGAGCTGCGCCGCGGCAACGACTACTCGATCCTCAGCACGAAGTCGGACAACCTCACGTACCAGCCGGAGCGTCTGTCGATGGAGAAGGTCGCTTCGACCTTCTCGCCGCGTGACCGCATCGGCCAGCTCACGATGCGCAACCTCGATATCGCCGACACGCGCGATAAGCTGCGCGTCTACTCCCAGGTGGGCCTGCTTGCGCCTGGCGCGGCTTATACGCTGCCGCAACTGAACGACGACAAGAAGTAAGGCGTCGTCGCTCCGCGAACAAAGGGAAGGCTCTGTGCCTTCCCTTTTTTCATGGATACGCGGGGATGCAATGGTGGTCCGGGTTACCCACAG
Source organism: Paraburkholderia sp. JHI2823 (assembly GCF_038900695.1). NCBI lineage: Bacteria > Pseudomonadati > Pseudomonadota > Betaproteobacteria > Burkholderiales > Burkholderiaceae > Paraburkholderia > Paraburkholderia sp. JHI2823. The sequence goes on from NZ_JAYMRY010000051.1 coordinate 3,060, forward strand.
ATTCTGTTGGCAAGCTTGTGGAGAACGCTTGGGACGACTACCTCAAGCCCTTGATCCATCGGGTGTTTCCCGCCGGGTGATCGCTGGAGGCAGCGCGTGCCCGGCCTGCGCATAACACGCCTGCCGCCAGATCAGGCGCGAGGTGTATTGAACACACTCACCCGGTGGCAAGCTGCTTCATCTTCCCGTAGACGAATTGTCCGAAATACCACGACAAATCGGAATGGTTGAGGATGTTGGCATCGGAGAGCGCGCCCGCCTCGAGCTTCAGGCGGCGCAGCATGAGCTTGCCGGCCTGCGAGGCGATGTAGAGCCGCACCAGCTCCTTGCGGGTCTTGTCGTCGGCCGATTCGAAGTGATCCCGGCCTTGCCTGACCTCCTCGTTGCGCTGCGACCTCGCCTCTTCGTCGCGGGCCGCGATGCTCTGCTTCACGGCCGTGGTCGCCTCGGTTCTCGCGATCTCCTTCGCCGTCGCCGCGACGGCCTGCTCGCTCTGGATCGCCACCATCTTGCGCTCGGCCTCCGAGACCTGCCAGTTGTGGCTGAGCGCCTTCATCAGATACCCCGCCGGGCTCTTGGTCACCTTGCCCTGATTAAGCCGGAAACGCGTGTACTCGATGGCCTGCTGGATGCGCTCGTCGGTCCAGCTCATGCGGTGCTCCGCGATCACGTCGAACTGCTTGTTCGAGAGGCCGAACTCCTCCTTGAGCGTGAGCAGCAGGTCGTGCGCATCGGGCTGCCGGCTCAGGAGCGCCGCAACCGTGTCCTTGCGCTTCATCCGGAAGCGGATCTTGTTGATCTTGCGTGAGGTTTCCGAGTCGGCCCGGGTCTCGTAGCTGAGGTCGATATCGGAAAGCTCGTTGATCTGGCGGACTGCCGGATCGAGGTACTTGGGCCGGAAATGCTTGAACTCCGACGCGCTCGTGCCGAGTTTGCCCGGCCAGCGCCGCATGACGTCGAGTTCGATCCAGTCGGTCAGCCCGGCCGCCACGAAGGGCAGCACGTAGTCGTAGATCGCCCGCGCGTAGGTCTGCGAAAAGGACGCCGTGATGCACAGGTTGAGCCAGTGATGTTTGTCGGGACCGGTGATGTGGCGCAGCATGAGCGGCGGAATGCGGAACTGGATGCGCCCCTTGCCGATCTTCACGCTACCCATCAGCTGCTCGGAAATCCACTGGTCGTCTTCGCTGGGTGCGCGGTCGGGCGGCGTGTCGGTCACCTCGATCAACACGCGCTGGGCTTCCTTGATGACGCTCTGCAAATGACGCACGTTGCGGCTCTCATAACGCATGAGCCACTTGAAGTAGTTGAGGTCGACGTCGTAGATGTCGCGCGGCGCGGGCTCCTGGGCGGCAATGAAATAGGCGGCGTCGATGAATCGGCGCGACGACAGCCCAAGCCCATTGATGGCGACGAACACATTGTTGCGCTGAAAGCCGATCTCACGCGTACTCTCATTGATCGGCTGGCCGGACATCTCCTCGAAGAGTCCCAGCGACATCTGCTGTGTAGTTGTCCTGCGCCCGCTCTCCTCCGACATACGCCCGCTCTCCCGTCGACATTGGCGGGCACTCTATCATTCCCTAAACACAAGTCAACACAATAAACGTTACCTCAAACAGGCGCCTAAACCAGCGTGCGCACAACAAACGTACCTTGCTGCACAAATATCTCCACACCCCCGCACACAAAACGGGACGTGCAAGCACATAAACCGCTGCTTCGAGCACATAGAACGGTGCTTTTGCGGGCTAAGTATCTGAGCGGAAAGAGTTTGGCTCTGTACGTTAGTTGGTTGGTGGGTTTTTTATGTTTAAGTAAACAAACAAACCGCGCGGCAGAAAGAACGGCTCTGCGCTCAATTTGGCGCGAGGCGTTTCGGCTCTGTGGCCGAAAAGACGGGCGCTTATTTCCCGGAACCCCTATGGCTACAGGCTTGCAACGAGGCGGCCTGCCGAGCCCACGGCGTTGTCTACCAGACGGAGCGCTCAAACAGGTAACGATTTCTGTGCAGCTGTGAGGGCGAAGGTAGTGGTTTATGTGCGCACCGGCTTCGGGTGGCAACGCAAAGACGCGTGACAGGTCGAAAGCCGCCGGAGAGGAATGCCGAGGGCGCTCTTTTCAATCAGCACTTTGCAGGGTAACGGTTTTTGTGAAATATCGGCCGCTCGGCAAGGCAACGGTTTTTGTGCGCGTGCTACGGGAGGCCCGGGGTAACGGTTTTTGTGCGCGCGGATCGCCACAAGCCCCCGGGCGCCTCGTTTATCGAGGTAACGGAAATTGTGCAGGCGCGTGACGTCGCGGTTCCGATTCCCCGGAACAAGCGAAACCGGCTACCGCTGCAGCACCAGAGGACGCGAAAGTAACGGTTTTTGTGCATTGTGGGTGTACGAGCGCACACGCCGGCCTTTCGCGCGGGCAGGTGGTAACGGTTTTTGTGCACTTCTGAAGCGACAGGGAGCCGGTAAAACATTGGGAGCACAAAAACCGTTACTGTTTCGCGGGCGGCTGATCCTTTTGAAGAACCGCGCCGTGAAAACCGCACAAAAACCGTGACCCTCGCAGGCGCACGTGACCCCTCAATACCTGGGCGACGCCGCAGCCGGATCTGCACAAAAAACGGGACCTGTGACAGGTTTGATGAAAGGCCCTTCGAAGAGGCGGCGTACGCTCAAAAAGCACGCAAGCCGGGCGCACCATGGATCATGGTCGCAATGCCGGTGCTAACGCCGCTGGCCCTGCTGGCCTGCCCAGTGGCCTACGGGACCTTCCAAGGCCTTTTGAGAGGGTATTTGTTTCATATCGCCCTCAATTAGTGTGTTTTCATACACTTTTGCTGTATTCTACGCTTTATCCAAATTCTGATAAAAAGCGTATTAATGGCAAAGACTATCGAGTTACCGTCGATCGATCGACGCGTGGATCTTTCCGCGATCACCGAGTTCGCCGAAGAGGCCGGCCGTCTTTCTGAGGAGCTCAGGGAGATGATGCTCGCACCGCGGCCGCGAAAGGCGGCGCCCACCTTCACGTCCGCGCAGGTCGCAGAGCTCTGCGGCATAGATCGCATCAAACTGAACAACTTGCTCGCCACCCGGGAGGGGCTCCCACAAGGTGTGGCGCAAGGCTCGGGGCGAAGCCGGGTCTTCACCCTGGCAGAAGCGCGAACCTGGGTCCAGCAGGTTTCCGATATCTACCAGACGCCGCTCCATACCGGCGTGCGCGATGCAGACGGCAAGGTGCTTCTCGTCGCGAACTTCAAGGGCGGGTCGACGAAAACGACCACGACCATGTGTCTCGCCCAAGGCCTGACCTTGCGTGGGCGCAAGGTGCTGCTCATCGATCTGGATCCTCAGGCGTCGCTGACGGAACTCTGCGGTCTCTATGCCGAAAAGGAAGTGACGGAGGACAGCACGGTCCTGCCGTTCATCTATGACCCGCACATGGAAGGCGGCCTGACGAATTTCGTGCAGGAAACCTACTGGGACGGCCTCGACGTCATTCCCGCGCACCCTACGCTCTTCTCCGCGGAATTCCACATTCCTGGCACCGTGATCAAGAACCCGGGGTTCAAGTTCTGGGACCTGTTGCGCCAAGGGGTGGAGTCGCTGCGCAAGCAATACGACTACATCATTCTGGACACGGCACCGTCGCTGTCTTATCTGACGATCAACGCGCTCATGGCCGCGGATGCAATGGTCATGCCGCTCGTCCCGGAAAGCCTGGATTTCATCAGCTCGGTTTCGTTCTGGAGTCTCTTTTCCGACCTCGCGCATACCATCATGGAGCGCGGCGACGAAAAGACCTACGACTTCGTTTCTGTGCTGCTTTCCAAAGTGGACTATGGTAAGACGTCGTCGGCGCCAGTCGTGCGTTCGTGGGTGCAGCGGACTTACAAGGACTGGGTGAATGCGCTCGAAGTGCCGGCGAGTTCGGCAATGAGCAACGGCGCGTTGGCAATGGCGACGGTGTTCGATATCAGCAAAGGCGACCTCGCCGACAAGACGGTTGCACGCGTGCGTCAGCCGCTCTCGGATTACGTGCGGTGGATCGACGATCTTTACGTAGAACAATGGAGGGCGGGCAAGTGAGTTCATTCCGCGACAAGATGGCGGCGAAGACCGCTGAACTCGGCTCTTCTTCGGAGCGGCCGGCCCCCGAACGCCCGGCTGCCGTCGCACCGGCCGAGCCGCGCCGCAGCAGCGCGTTCAAGACTGGACCCGGAATGCTCGGCGCATTGGCCGTTGCTCAGCAACGCATTCAGGAACTCGAGAGTACGAGCGATAAGCTCATGTTGCCGGTGAGCGCGATTCAGCCGAATCCGTGGCAACCGCGCAAGATTTTCAGCGACGAGGGCCTCGCATCGCTCGCGGAATCGATACGCGAAGTCGGGCTCGTCGAGCCGGTGGTCGTTCGCCGGGCGGAGAACGGCTATCAGCTGATCGCGGGCGAGCGACGTCTGCGCGCGCACGCGCTGATTCAGGCGCAGGAGATTCGTGCCTCCGTTATCGAGTGTTCGGACCAGGACATGGCGGTGTTGGCGCTCGTGGAAAACGTCGGTCGCGAAGACCTCACCGATTACGAGATCGGACAGTCGCTGCGACGGGCCGAGCGGGAGTTCCCCACTCGCAAGCGCATGGCCGAGGCGCTCGGTATGTCGCGCAAAGGCCTGTACCGCTTTCTGGCGTTCGAGAACCTCCCGGATTTCATGCGAAAGGATCTTGATTTGAATCCGCGATTGCTCGGCGGCTCGGCAGCGGACGAGGTCGTTTCGGCGATCAAAAAATACGGGTCGGCGGGTCTCGCAGCAGCACGTGAGTTGTGGCCGGCCGTTGTCGCTCGGACACTGGACCAAGGGAAGCTGGCCGCGGCGATCGGGGCACAAGCGAGCCGGGGCGGTTCGACCGAACGCGTCTCAGAGCGCAGCATCGAGAAGATTTTTTCGGGGAAGAGCCACGCCGGGAGCATTACCAAGGATGCCAACAGCTTTACGGTGAAGCTGAAGACCGGCGTGCTGTCCGACGCGCAGGAAACGCAGATTCGGGAACTGATTAGTCAGTTGTTCAATGTGAAACCCGGCTGAACCCCAGTGGGGTTGTCGGTTGAATGGGGAGCCCGCTTCGGCGGGCTTTCTTTTTGGCTGTGCGTGTGTCGAGTTGACACACCGTGCCGGGGGCTGCGGGACGTTGTTATCGTCCAGCGGATCGAGTTCGCGTCTTGAGATCGACATCGACATATCCCGTGCCAGCCAATACGTCTGTTGCTCATGGGCCACCGGCTGGTGTGTCGAGTCGACACACTATGATCGGAATGCCCCGACTCGCATGACCATGAGCCATGCATGCCGCGTGTGGACATCCGACTCCTTCGAGTTGAGAAAAACAGTCGGCTGAACGCTTTCCTGTCCCAAACCGCTTACGGTGAGCAGCTGCCGGCGTTACCCCTTAGCCGCTTCCCTATCTGATGACGGACCTCGAAGACATAGACGTCCGGGCAAGTGTGTCGAGTCGACACACGGTAGGCCGACCGCGTTCTCGCCGGACGGAGACGACTCCCGTTGACGTGCCCAGCGCGTAGGGCGTCGCGCAGAACTGCCGGTGCACAAGGGCTTCGCGCGCAAGGGCCGACTAACGTGCGTGAGGAGGCTAAGTCGACAGGAAAGGGATGCACAAGGGCAACCCTGAACTGCGCGTTAGTCGCTGCCTGCAGTGTGTCACGTTGAAGCTATCAACTCTCGGCCTGTGTGGGGACCTCGCGCTAGTTGCACCTGCACCGCCCATACGGAACGATGCCGCGACGCACGGCAATCCACCGGTCTGTGCGATCGAATGGTTCGGCGATGTGTGTCGAGTCGACACACATCTGTGCAACCCAAAGTTTCATGGTTTGTGGACAGCGAACCCGGCAACGACGCCCGATCGCTGTCCACTGGCGGACCTCCAGCAGCAGGCGAAAAAGGCTGGTGCCGCAGGCTCAACGCTTCACCCCTTCTTCGAGCCAAGGATTCACGAATGCTGGTCCCAGGAGATCGCATGCGTCGTCCCCTCTGCATCCGTTGCCGTCCAGAGGGAACCGGTAACCCAGCCGGCCGCAATTCCTACGCCGACTCGCGAACGTTGGCTTGATATTAGTCGCGGCGTGAAGCGTGTATGGGGTCGATGAGTTTGTCTACGCGCTCATCGCTACGTGAGCGTAACGTACGCGATTTTTCCGCAGGGGCCGGAAGTAGCAGCTCCTGAATTGTCTCATTGCCAGGGCAGGGCAGACCCCAAGCTCACCGGCGGGAAACCGCAGTGGCGATGGCGAACTGCAAGAGCGCAGGGTAAACCCCCGGAATCGCTTGACAAAAGCAATGCAACTAACAGAATGAATGCCAATGTGAGCGCACTTTCGGCCGGACAAGGCATATGGCCATGCCGGCGAGGCTCCCGGACCATCTCTGACGAACGGCACTGGCGAATACTGTCACGCGGGAACCCAGGAACAAGACGGACCTGAACGTACGCATGCCGCGACCCCCGCGTCCGAAGAGCTGGGAAAACAGGGGAGTGGAAAAAATGGCGCCGATGTGATGAGCACCGACATCCGCAGTAGGGCCGCGCTAGCCGTGGAACATTTTTCTAAAAAGACCAAAACGGCCCCAAGCCTTATCGTGCAACCCCTACGAGCCAGAAACCAACCAAATTCTCGTAGTTGTTTCACGACACTACCGACTCTCCGACCCCCAAATGCCGGAGAAACTATCGCCGGCAGGCTAAAACCCGCACAACCCTCGATCGTTCGTATATTTCCATACGTATTTTGTAGTTCAATCGATATCTTCGGAAGACGCGGCGGCCCGGTTCACCCGAGCATATTCAAAGCCGTTTGCAGCACGACGCGCTTGTACTTCGCCTGCTGTTTCGGCAACGCAGAGAACACCTGCAGGAGATGCCCGTAGGCAACCGTTTTACTAATGCCGTTCATCAGCATAAAGAACAGCACGTTTGCATCGACCACTTTGAGTGCCCCGCACTTTCCGGCATCGGCGAGCAAAGGAACCAGCACGCGATGATAGGGGCGCACCAGGCGCTCGACGAGCAGCCCGAAGCGCATACCTTCCTCAGTGGCGGCCGTCGCAAAGAAAAGGCCGATGTCCGGCTCGTCGAAAACTTTGTCGATGTAGATTTCGAGCGCGCGCTCCACGCGCTCACGCGCCCCAAACGGCGACATGCGTAATGCCGCCGTCGCCGCGATCATGGGCGAGGCGTGTTCGGCGATCTGTTCGACCACCGCGGCCCAGAGCGCTTCCTTGGAGCCAAAGTGATGCGCGAGCAACGCCGCATCGACGCCGGATTCGCGCGCGATCTCACGCACGCTCGTAGCGTCGTAGCCACGCTTCGCGAACATGCTGCGCGCGTTGCGCAATAGCGCGTCCGGCCCGACGGAGCTGCCATGCGCGGGGCGTCCGCGCGCTCGTTTCTTCGCTGGCGTCGTGTGCGAGGTGGCCGCGCTCTTCATGCGTCTCAACGGTATCTATCTGGAAGGAGGGTCAATCGAGCGCAATGCGCGGTTCACGCCAAATAGCCCATCGCGCGGCTGCCGCGCTTGCGCAGCCTGGAGCGCCTCTTCGTGCCCGGCGATCTTTTGCGGCACAGTGTCTCGCAGGAATTCGACCAGCGTCTTGATCTTCGCATCGAGATACTGGCGCGACGCGTAAAGCGCGTAGATGTTGTGCGGCACGGCGCGTACGCTGGGCAGCACGTGCGTCAGGCTGCCTTCGCGAATGCCCTGCAACGCGGTGGGCACTGGCAGCATGGCCAGACCCATGCCCGCCTGCACAGCCTGGGCGAGCGCTTCGGGCATGTTCACCGTGAGCGGCGCCGGCTTGGGCGTGCGCAACGATTCGCTTCCGGCATCCTCGAACAGCCACTGTGTCGCCGGCATGTCCGGCAGATTCAGTTGCAGGCAGATGTGATGTTCGAGGTCCGCGAGCGTGCGTGGCGTGCCGTGCCGCATCAGGTAGCTGGGCGACGCGCACAGCACCGGGCGCGCGAGTCCCACGCGTTGCGAAACGAGCGAGGAGTCTTTCAGGGTCTGCGCGACGACGATCGCGACGTCGAACTTCTCTTCGAGCAGATCGGGCGTGCGCTGCGAGAGCACGAGATCGACCGGGACGTCTTCGAACTGCGCCGTGTATTGCGCGAGCAAAGGCGTGAGGTAGTGCTGGCCGAAACTCGACGTGGCGTGAATACGCAGCCTGCCTGTGGGTTGCGCGCTCGCGCCCATGGCTTCGGCGTCGGCCAGTTCGAGCTGGTTGAGAATGCGCTCGCAATGCGAGAGATAACGGCGACCCGCGTCGGTCAGCGAGATCTGCCGCGTGGTGCGGTTAAAGAGCCGCGTCTGCAGGCTCGACTCCAGTTCCATGATGGCGCGCGACACGGCGGCGGTGCTCAGCGACGCGCGCGCCGCGGCTTTGGCGAACCCTCCCGCCTGAGCGACCCTCACAAACATTTTCAGGCTGCCGAGCTTGTCCATCTGATCCGTGTGGCTTGCGGACAATGCGCCGCGCTGGTTACACGCTGGTCACACATATTCAACGGTCGATGAAATAATTCTACCTCGCGGCCAGCCGCCGTGTCAAAGCAGCGCGCGTCGCCGAAGCTGACCGATCGCGTCGATTAGAATTGGCCCGCACCGATGGGCGGGAATCGCCCTTTCACCATACTGCGCCCGGAATCACCAGAGAGGACACGTCGTGAAGTTCATCCACGCGGCAGACATACACCTCGACAGCCCCCTGCATGGGCTAAGCGCCTACCCCGACGCACCGGCCGGCCATTTGCGCAACGCCACGCGCGAGGCGTTGCGCCTGCTCGTCGATCGCGCGATCGACGAAGAAGTCGCCTTCGTCGTGATCGCCGGCGATCTCTACGATGGCGACTGGAAGGACCACAACACGGGCATCTTCTTCGGTCAGCAAATGGGCCGCCTGCGCAAGGCGGGCATTCGCGTATTCGCGCTGTGGGGCAACCACGACGCGGAAAGCGAAATGACAAAAAAGCTCACGTTACCCGACAACGTCGTGGTGTTCAGCCATCGCAAACCGGAAACGCATGTGCTGGACGAATTGAAGGTGGCGCTGCACGGCCAGAGCTTCAAGGACAAGGCCGTGGTCGACAACCTCGCCGTGCGCTATCCTTCGCCGCTTTCCGGCTACTACAACATCGGCGTGCTGCATACCGCGCTCGAAGGCTATGCGGCGCACGCGAGCTACGCGCCATGCACGCGTTCCGAATTGCATGCGAAGGGCTACGACTACTGGGCGCTTGGTCACGTGCACGAATTCCAGCAGTGGTCCGAGCAATCGACGATCGTGTTTCCGGGCAATCTGCAGGGTCGGCACATACGCGAGACTGGCCGCCGCGGCGCGGTGCTCGTGACGGTGGAGGCAGGCCGTACGCATGTCGAACGTCTCTATCTCGACGTGCTGCGCTGGGAATCGGTGCTCGTCGACGCAAGCGACTGCCTGAGCGTTGCTGATCTCTCGCGCAAAATCGGCGCGTCGCTCGAAGCGCTGCTGTCCACCGACCCGCACGTGCCGCGCGCGGTGCGCGTGACGGTGACCGGCAAGTCGCCGGCGCACGGGCTCTTTTTCGGACGCGCCACGCAATTGCGCGCCGAGGTGCTCAACCAGATCGGCATCATCGGCAACGACAGACTATGGCTGGAAAAGGTCAAGCTCGAAACCCGCGCTGCGGACATGGCAGCCGCGCAGAACGAGCAGTTCGAAGCGCTCGCTGATCTCAAGCAGATTCTCGAGGCCGCTACGCAAGACCCCGATTTTCTCGCGATGCTCGAACGCGATTTGCGCGCCTTCGTCGGCAAGGTACGCAGCGAGGTGAAAGAAGACGCGCCGCTGCTGGAACTCGCACGCGACGGCAAACTCGCGGCGCTGGTGGAGCAGGTCGGACCTGCGCTGCTTGCGCGCCTTTCCACGGGAGAATGACCAGTGCGTCTCAAGCAACTCGAATTGATCAAATATGGGAAGTTCACCGAAACGATCTTGAGCTTTCCGCATGCGGTGCACGATTTCCATGTCATCGTGGGACCGAACGAGGCGGGCAAGTCCACGGTGCGCACGGCCGTGTCGGAGTTGCTGTTCGGCATGCGCCTGCAAACCCCGCTTGATTTTCTGCATGGCACGCCCGAGCTTCGGCTTGGTGGCGTGCTGGAAAACGGCGCGGCCGAGCAACGGTTTCATCGCGCACGCGGGCGCAATTCGCTGCGCACGCCGCAGGACGACAAATTGCCCGATGACTTTCTCGCGGCATTTCTCGATGGCGCAAGCAAGGAATTCTTCGAACAGATGTTCGGTCTCGATCATGCGCGGCTCATCGAGGGCGGCCGCAGCATTCTCGACGCATCGGACAAGCTCGGCCAGGTGCTGTTCGAATCCGCCGCTGGCGTGGGGAGCCTCGGGCCCGTGCGCGAGGAACTGGAAAATCGCTCTTTGGAACTCTGGGCGCCGCGACGCAGCAGCAGTGCCTATGCGCAGGCCGAAACGGCGTTTACCGAAGCGACGGGCGAACTGAAAGCCGCGCAGGTACGCACACGCGACTGGGTCGAGAAAAAGGAGGCGCTCGAAACGGCCGAAAAGGCGATCGAGCGTTTGCGCGCCGAACAGCGCAGTCTCGAATCGCAGCGCTCGAAGCTCGAGCGGGTGCGCCGCCTCGCGCCCTATATGGAAGAGCTTTCGCTCAAGCGGAACGCACTGGCTGCGTTGGGCGAAGTCGTCGATCTGCCGCCCACGGCGTATGCCGAGCTGTTGAAGGCGCAAGCCGACATCGCCGCCGAGCGCAAGGTACTGGAAGCGCGCCAGGCCGATCTCGCAGGCAAGGAAGCCTCACGCCGCGCGATCGAGCCCGATCGCGCGGCACTCGCGCTGGCTGCGGAAATCGATGCGCTCGACGCGCTTCGCGGCGAATGCATCAACTATCCGCGCGAGCTTCTGGTGTGCGAAACGGAGATCCAGAGCCATCTCGACGTCGCGTTCGCAGCCGCCGCTCAACTGGGCTGGCCTGCCGAAGAAACTGCCTTGCGCGCTGCATTGCCGGGTGCGCTCGCGCTCAAGACGGTGACGAACCTGCTGCGCGAACACGCGCTGCGCGACCAGGCGCTCGCAACGGCACGCGAGGCGCGCGACGAACAGGCGCGCAAGCGTGCTCAGGTACAGGACCTGCTGGCGAGCCTGCCTTGCATCGACGTGCCGTTCGCGCTGCAGGCGGCGCTCGACACGGCGCGCGAGTTCCGCAATAGCGCGGCGCACGAAAACACGCTCGAGCACGAAGTCGCGCAGGCGCAACGTGCACTCGAGGAAAAGCTCGCGCTGCTCGGGCAATGGCGCAAGCCTGTGCCGGTGCTGCGCGCGCTGGACCTGCCTTCGGCCACGCGCCTCGCCGCGCTTCAAAAGGAAGAAAGCGAGCACGCGAGCGCGTTGGCCGCCGCGCGGGAAACGGTGGCGGCGGCGCGGGAGGAAGTCGCGCGCCTCGAATTGCAGGAAAAGCATTTCACGCAGGGCAACAGAATCGTGATGACCGCGGAAGTGCAGGCGGCGCGCACGCGCCGCGACAGCGCGTGGGACGAGGTCAGGCAGGCACGCGTGAGTCTCGCCGACGGTGCGCCCATCGTGGACGATGCCATCCGGCTTGCCGACGAACTGGTCGACGCGCAACTCGGAACCTCGCAGGCGGCGGCTACGTTACTCAATCTGCGCCAGCAACTCGAAGCATCGCGTGCGAACTTGCAGCGCAAGCTCGCGGCCTTGAATGAGCGCGAGCGCGATCTCGACAACTTTCACGCGGCCTGGACGCAGAGCGCGAACGCCGCGCAACTGCCTGGCATGCGGCTTGCCGATATGGGCGCGTGGCTCGCGAATCGCGAAACGGCGCTTGCCGCGCACAGCGAACGCGAGCGCCGCGCAAGCGAACTGGAAACGCGCCGTGCCGCACGCGTGGCCGCGCACCGGACGTTGCTCGAAGCGCTGCGACCCGTTGCGTTGGCGAACGAAGGCGACGCACTGGCGACTTTGATCGGCGCGGCCGAAGCCTTCGTTCAGTCGGCGCAAAAGAGCGCCGTGCAGCGCGAAAGTCTGGAAGCGCAGTTGCGCGAGGTCGAACGTGCGAACGAATCCGCGCAATCCCGGCTGGCGATCGAGCAGGACGCCTACGAAAAGTGGCAGACGCAATGGCGCGAGGCGCTCGCACAAGCGAATCTCGGCGCCCGGGCGGCGACACTCGCGGCAGCCGAAGGCGCAGTCGAACTCGCAAATGCCATTGCGGTCGCCTTTTCGGATGCCGAAGCACCGCGCAATCGCATTCGCGCAATTCGCGCGCAACTAAAGACGCTCGAATCCGACGCGCGGCGCCTCGCCGGGTTGCTCACACCGGAGCAACCCGCTTCGAATGACGGCATCGAAGTGGCTCGCCAACTGGCCACGAGACTCGCGAAAGCGCGCGAGACGGCGAAAGCGCTCGCCGAGGCCGACGCGGAGGTACAGGTCGCGCGCACACGCGTGGCCGACGCCGTTGCGGCAGTAGCAGGCGCGCAGGCGCGCATCGAGCCCATCCTGAGCCTCGCGGGGGTCAGCGAAATCGACGCGGCACTACCGCTTGCCCAGCGCTCGGATGAGCGCCGCGCGTTGTCGAACGCGATTTCCGCCGCGCAAGACATGATCGTGCGCGAAGGCGACGGTCTTTCGCAGGAAGCGATTACGGCTGAAATCGAGCAGCAGCCCATGACCGACGTGCCCGCGCTGCTCGCAGCGGTGAAGCAGCAGCTCGAAGCGGTCGACCGGGCGCTGGCCGAGTGCCTGCAGCAGCAGGTGAAGGCCGCGCAGGATTTCGAAGCGATCAACGGCCGCGCCAATGCCGCGCTGGCGGAGGCAAAGCGCCAGGAAGCCCTGAGCGCAATGGGCGAAGCCGCGGAGCAATATCTCGAAGCCGCGACCGCGTGCCGTCTGCTCAAGTGGGCAACGGATCGATATCGCGACCAGAAGCAAGGGCCGATGCTGCGCCGCGCAGGAGAAATATTCAGCGGACTCACGCTTGGCGATTTCGCGCGGCTCGTGGTCGATACCGAACGCAATCCGCCTGCATTGCATGGGCGCCGCGGCAACGGCAAGGCCGTGGAGGTGAGCGGAATGAGCGAAGGCACGCGCGACCAGCTTTTTCTCGCGCTGCGCATCGCGGCGCTCGAATTGCAGCTGGCGAACAAGGCGGCGCTTCCGTTTGTCGCCGACGATCTCTTCATCAATTTCGACGATGCGCGCGCAAGGGCTGGGTTCGAAGCGTTACAGAATCTTTCTCAAAAAACGCAGGTGTTGTTTCTCACGCACCACGACCATCTTTTACCTTTGATTCGCGAGGTGTTTGGCGCGGGCGTCAATGTTGTCGAATTGCAGCGCGCCAGCGTTGCGGCGTAGCAGCGAACGTCGTCCAGCGAGTATCTCGCGAAGTGAGAATTTGCGGGGGCTTTGTTTGCCTGAGAATCAATGTTCTGATCAGGAAATGTGTTTTTTAGTGCGAATCAGTCGTTTGAAATTGCCAGCATGCGTCATTTGACTTCATAATCACGTTGCCTTTCGCGACGCCCCGGGCAAGCAGGATCGCATTTCGATCTGGCGATGTTGGATGAAGGGTGTCCGTAAAAACCGTGAATAAGGAGGTGTGAATGGTCACCCTGGATGCAATTCAATCGAAGATCGCGAAGCTGCAAAAACAGGCCGAATCGATCGTGCAAAAGCAAACGTCGGTCGGTCTCGCGAAGATTCGCGATCTGATGGCCAAGCATGGCCTGAGCCTGGCCGACATCGAGAGCTTCGTTGGCAAGAGGCGTGGCCGTAAGCCGGGCGCGAGCGCCAAAACGGCCACGAAGCGTGCGGTTGCGGCGAAATACGCCGATCCGAAAACGGGCGCAACGTGGACGGGCCGCGGCCGCGCGCCGCTGTGGATTCGCGACGTGAAAGATCGTTCGAAATTCCTGATCGACGGCAGCGCGGCAAACGGCGCGGCCACAAAACCGGCCGGCCGCAAGGTCGCTGCGAAGGCCGCACGGAAAACGCGCGCCAGTTCGACGGCGGTGAGCAAGAACGCTGGCAAGCGTGCCAAGGCCGCGCCCGCAAAAAAAGCGGCGCGTAAGACGGGTGGCCGAAAGTCCGCTGCGACATCCGCGCAGGTTGCGACGGCTGCCTGAATAAGCAGCGGAATAGTCGCCAAGGCGGAAATCGCTTGCTAACGAGTGGCCGCGCCGTCGTTTCGACGTCCGCGGCCACTTTCACATGAGCGGCGCCAAAAGACGCGCGCCCACCTTCCCAATATCCAGATCGATGTCCGGCCTTTCTTTTTCCTCGGGCTTACTCGCGCCCCATCTGCAATCGCTCGACGTGTTTCAGTGGGTCGGCATCGCGCTCGCGCTCGTGCTCGGTGGAATGGTAAAGGGCGTGACCGGCATTGGCGTGCCGCTCGTGGCCATGCCCATCGTCACGCATTTTTTGCCTGTCAAGGAAGCGGTGCTCCTGCTTTCCATGCCGATCATTCTCGGCAATATCCCGCAGGCGCTCGAGGGAGGCGAAATGTTGCCGACCTTGCGCAATATCGCGGCGCCGCTGATTGGCACGGTGATCGGCAATGTGGTCGGGGTATCGGTGCTGATCTCGCTGGAGCCGCATCATGCCCAGGCGGCCTCGGGCGTGGCATTGATCGTGGCGGCCGCGCTGCTGCTCGTCTCACCGCGCCTCACACTCTCGCCCGCGCTCGTGAAGCCCGTGGGTTTCGCGCTGGGCTTCGGGGCGGCGCTCATGGAGAGCATCGCCGCGGTGCCGGGGCCGCTGCTCGCCATGTACCTGATCGCATCGGGCGCGACGGGCCGCGCCTTTACAAAGCAGATCGCGATCATTCTCGTCGTCTCCGTCATCACGCTCATTACGACGTTCAGCCACGGCGCGCATGCCAATCTCGCCGACCTCGCGATTTCGGCCCTGGCGAGCCTGCCCGCCATCGCGGGCATGCTGTTGATCCGTCCATTGCGCGACAATCTGCATCCGCTTGCATTTCGTATCGTCGTGCTCGTGTGCGTGCTGGCCGCGGCGGCCCAAATGATCATCAAGTCACACGTGCTGTTCTGACCCGCAGATCGTGGGGCGGCGCCGCGCACGCAGGTCAGTGGCTGATGACTTCGAGCGAGAGCCCGCGTGTGACAGGCCCGAGCAGAATCATCACGATACCCACCAGCATCGAAGCCCCGATAAACACCGCAACGCCAGGCACACCGTAACGATGCAGCAGGATGCCGATGGCGAGCCCCGCGAACGCGGCGGCAATCCGGCTCCACGAGTACACGAAGCCCACGGCGCGCGCCCGGATGCGCGTCGGGTAGAGCTCGGCCTGATAGCCGTGGTAGGCATACGACATCACGTTCGAAGCGAGCGTGAAGAACACGCCTAGCACGATCAGAACCCACGGCTGCGTTGCCTGAGCGAATAGCGCGATGACCACGGCCATGATGAGCAGGCCGCCGACGATCTGTGTCTTGCGCTCGAATTTGTCCGCGAACCACACGCCGAGCAACGGCCCGAACGGATTGGCGATGGCGATCACGAACGCATACGCGAGACTCTGCGTGATGTGCACGCCGCGCGCGATCAGCAGCGTCGGCACCCATGCCGCAAAGCCGTAAAAGCCGATCACCTGCGCCATGTTGAAGATCGACAGTATCACCGTGCGCCGCAGATAAGGCGCACGCAGCACTTCGCCGAGCGAGCCGCGGCCGGCCTTTTCGAGCGAGATCGCCCCCAGCGGCGGCAACGCGGTGCCCGTTTCAGCCACGACGCGGCGCTCGATGTCCGACACGATGCGTTCGGCTTCTTCCACACGGTCGTTGCGCGCGAGCCAGCGCGGGCTTTCCGGAATGCTACGGCGCAGGAACCACACCGCCACTGCGCCCACAGAACCGATCAGGATTACCACGCGCCAGTAGTCGAGACCGATGGGATGCGTGTCCTTGAGGATAAAGGCGAGAAACGCGACCACCGGCACCACGCTGAACGTGATGAACTGGTTGACGGCATATGCGCGGCCGCGTTCGCCGCTCGGGATCAGTTCGGAGATGTAGGTGTCGATGGTCACGAGCTCGATGCCAATGCCGATGCCCGCGATGAAGCGCCAGATGTTGAGCGCCTGGCCGCTCGTCTGGAACGCCATGATAGCCGTGCAGACGATGTACCAGATGAGCGACCACGTGAAGATCATGCGCCGCCCGAAGCGGTCGGCTACCTGGCCGAAGGCGAGCGCGCCAACCCACAGCCCGGCGAAGGTCGAGAACACGAAGGTGCCGAAGCCCGCCACCTTGAGCGGCCCGAGCGCCGAAAAGAAACCGAGCGACTCCGGCGTGAAGAGGCCCGAATGCACCATGCCAGGCGCGACATAGCCCGTGAAGAAGAGATCGTAAAACTCGAATACGCCGCCGAGCGAAAGCAGTATCACCATTTTCCAGACAGTGCGCGACGGCGGCAGCCGGTCGAAGCGGGCGGCAATTTCCGCCGATTTTTCGATGGACATCCCGATCCTCATTACGTTTTGAAAGCTTGTTGGGAAAGTTGTGCGCGCATCGTTCGGATGGCGTGCGCGGCGCGCGGACGAGCGCGTGCCTTGCGACACGCTCTCATATCAAGCAGCTTATTGATGCGGCGGCGCTCAGGCACCTGGTTGAAACCCAAACCGATGCGGAGCAAAGCGCACGGCCCGCAAACGCGCGCGAACTGCGCGGCAGTGTGCTTGCGCCGACGCGAGTGTGAAGCCGTGTTGGGCTGCGGGCTCGACGAGCATCGCGATGGGCGAGCGCGGTGCTGCACAACATGGGCACGTTCGTGGTGATCGCGAACGCGGAGCGGCTGCTCCGCGACGAGTGACGCTGCCGCGAGAGGTAAAAGGTCCGGCTACTGCGGCACCGCCGTCAACGTGCGCAACTGCTCCAGCAGCTTCACCGCCGGGCTCGGCAGAATGCCGTGCCGCCGGCGAAACGCCGTGAGCGTGCGCCGGCCCTCCACGCCGGGCATCTCGAGCGTGTCGAACACGCCCGCCTTGCTTTCGGTGACGTACATCGTCGATGCCATCCAGCTCAGGAATCCTGAACGCGCGACGAGGCTCTTGAGGGCCGTAATCGAGCGCGTTTGCACCACCACGTTCGGCAGACCCAGCCCTTGCCCGGCGAACGCCTGCTCCATGTGCTCGAACGGCGCAGTGCCGCGCGGCGGAATCGCCCATTGCTCGTTCAACGTGTCCGCGAGCGTGAGATCGGGCTTCGCGCGCAACGGATGATCGTGTGCCGCGACCACGTAGCTGCAATCTTCCCAGCGGCAATCGCCGATGGCCGCGATTTCGTCGGTATCCGGCACGGCCATGCTGAGCGCGAGGTCGATCTCACGCTTGACGAGCGCGTCGGCGAGCCGGTCCCAGACGCCTTCGAGTATTTCGACGCGTAGCCCCGGCCAGCGGCGCAGCACACCGCTCACCGCAAGCGGCAGCACGAGGCTCGCGATGCTGCCCACGGCGCCCACGCGAATCGTGCCGCGCGCGAGGCCGCGCATGGCGTCGATTTCCTCGCGCGCCTGTTCGGCTTCGCGCTGCAGCAGGATGGCGTGTGGCAAGAGCGCCTCGCCCACCGCTGTGAGGTGCATGCCGCGCGAGTGCCGCTCGAAGAGCGGCGCACCTACCTGCTCCTCGAGGCGGCGGACCGCGCGCGAAAGCGCGGGCTGGGTCACGTGCAACGTTTCCGCCGCGCGCCCCAGACTGCCGGCGGAGACGATGGTGGCGAATGCCTGGAGTTGCTGGAGGTTGTAAGTCATGCCCAAAGGTAATGCCTTTAGGCGAAATGCGCAATTTGCGGTTACCCGTAGCGTCGCGATAATGGCTCTCCATTGAATGACGCGCTTTTTCGAAAGGAGGCCTTGGATGACTGGCAGCGCGCCTCAGCAGCATGTTCAAGATTCCACCGCGCCCGGCAACGCCTGGACCGTGCGCCACGCGGTCATCGACTTCGCGCGCCGCGTGGGCATGACCTCGATCTTCGCGAACCCCGGCTCGACCGAACTGCCCATGTTCCGCGACTTCCCCGCCGATTTCCGCTACGTGCTCGGCCTGCAGGAGGCGGTCGTGGTCGGCATGGCCGACGGCCACGCGCAGGCCACGGGCAACGCGGCGCTCGTAAACCTGCACTCGGCGGCCGGCGTGGGCAACGCGATGGGCAACATTTTCACGGCGTTTCGCAACCGTACGCCGCTTGTCGTCACGGCGGGCCAGCAGGCGCGCTCGATCCTGCCGTTCGACCCGTTTCTCGCCGCCACCCAGGCCACCGAGCTGCCCAAGCCCTATGTGAAGTGGAGCATCGAGCCGGCGCGCGCGCAGGACGTGCCGCTCGCCATCGCGCGCGCCTATGCGATCGCCATGCAGGAGCCGCGCGGCCCGGTGTTCGTGTCGATCCCCGTGGACGACTGGGATCAGCCGGCCGAGCGCGTTCCCGAGCGCGCGCTCGCACATACCACGCGCCCCGAGCCCGCGATGCTGGCGAACATCGGCGCGGCGCTCGATGCGTGCGCGCGGCCTGCCTTCGTGGTGGGCGGCGCCGTGGATCGCGCGGGCGCGGCTGAGGAAGTGGTGCGCCTCGCGGAGCGCCATCGCGCGCGCGTGTTCGTCGCGCCCATGACGGGCCGTTGCAGCTTTCCGGAAAAGCATCCGCTGTTCGCGGGCTTTCTGCCGGCCATGCGCGAACGTATCGTCGAGCTGCTGGGCGGACACGATCTTGTGTTCGCGATCGGTGCGCCCGCCTTCACCTATCACGTGGAAGGCCATGGTCCGCACGTGCCGCCGGGCGCCGCGCTTTGCCAGCTGATCGACGATCCCGGCACCGCTGCGTGGACGCCCGAGGGCATGGCCGCCGTGGGCAACGTTCGGCTCGGCGTGCAGGATCTGCTGGCGCGGCCCGCGCCCGCCCTGGAGCGCGCGATGCCCGCCCGGCGCGCCGTGCCGCCTCGCGCCGTGCCGCCCGCCGAGCCGGGCGAGCGCATGTCGGTCGCCTACGCGCTACAAACGCTCGCTGGAGTGCGAGAAGCGGGCACGACCGTGGTGGAAGAAGCGCCCAGCGCGCGCCCGGTGATGCAGGCGTATCTGCCGTTCGAGCGCCCGGGCACGTTCCTCACGATGGACAGCGGGGGCCTTGGCTATGGCATGCCGGCCGCCGTGGGCGTGGCGCTCGCGAAGCCGGGCGAGCGCGTGATCGCGCTGATCGGCGACGGTTCTGCCATGTACTCGATCCAGGCGATCTGGAGCGCGGTGCAGCTCCAGCTGCCGATTACCTTCGTTATCCTGAACAACACGCGCTACGCGGCACTCCAGGATTTCGCGCCGGTGTTCGGCTTCGGGCCGACCGACCCGGTGCAGGGCACCGACCTGCCGGGGCTCGATTTCGTGGGAATTGCCGCGGGCATGGGTTGCCCCGGCGTGCGCGTGAGCGACGCGGGGCGATTGCGCCAAACGCTTGCGGCTGCGCTGACGGGGCAAGGCACAATGCTGGTCGAGATGATCGTCGCCTGAAGGGTGCGCGCGCAACCAATTGACTGAGATCAGGGAGTGAACAGGACATGCAAACCGTATCCATGCTGATTGACGGCGAAGCAGTGCAGGCACGCAACGGCGCGACGTTCGAGCGCCGCAACCCGCTCGATGGGACGGTGGCGAGCCGCGCACCGGCGGCCACGGTTCAAGACGGCGTGTCGGCAGTCGACGCTGCTGCGGCCGCGTTCCCAGTCTGGTCGGCCATGGGACCCGGCGAGCGCCGCGCACTCCTCACGAAGGCCGCGCATGCGCTCGAAGCGAAAGCCGAGGCATTCGCCGCGGCGATGGCCGCTGAAACCGGCGCGTCGGGCATCTGGGCGGGCTTCAACGTGCATCTCGCCGCAGCGGGGCTGATCGAGGCCGCGGCGCTCACCACGCAGATCGGCGGCGAACTGATCCCCTCCGATGTGCCCGGCAGCCTCGCCATGGGCGTGCGCCAGGCAGCTGGCGTCGTGCTCGGCATCGCGCCGTGGAATGCGCCCGTGATTCTCGCGGTGCGCGCCATCGCGCTGCCGCTCGCTTGCGGCAACACCGTCGTGCTCAAGGGGTCGGAAATCTGCCCGGCCACGCACGGCCTGATTATCGCGGCCATGCAGGAGGCGGGCTTGCCGCGCGGCACCGTGAATTTCGTAACCAACGCGCCCGCGGACGCCGCACAGGTGGTCGAAGCCATGATCGCCCATCCGAAGGTGCGCCGCGTGAACTTCACCGGCTCCACGCGCGTGGGCCGCATCATCGCCGAAACGTGTGCGCGTTATCTCAAGCCCTCGGTGCTCGAACTGGGCGGCAAGGCACCCCTCGTCGTGCTCGACGACGCCGACATCGAAGCGGCGGCACATGCGGCCGCATTCGGCGCGTTCGCCAATTCCGGGCAGATCTGCATGTCTACGGAGCGCATCATCGTCGACGAAAGCATTGCCGACGCCTTCGTCGCGCGTCTTGGCGAGCGGGCACGCGCGTTGCCGCTCGGCGACCCGCGCAAGGGACCGGTGGTGCTCGGCTCGGTGGTGGACATGAGCACCGTCGAGCGCTGCAACGCGCTGATCGACGACGCGCTCGCCAAAGGCGCGAAGCTCGTCTGCGGCGGCAAGGCGGAAAGCACACTGATGCCGGCCACGCTGCTCGACCACATCACGCCGGAAATGCGCATCTATCACGACGAGTCGTTCGGCCCCGTGAAGGGCATCGTGCGCGTGCGCAGCGAGGATGCCGCCGTGGCATGTGCGAACGACAACGCGTACGGGCTTTCCTCGGCGGTGTTCAGCCGCGATACGGCGCGCGCATGGGGAGTCGCGCAGCGTATCGAATCGGGCATTTGTCACATCAACGGTCCGACCGTGCACGACGAGGCACAAATGCCGTTTGGCGGCGTGAAGGAAAGCGGCTTTGGGCGCTTTGGCGGCAAGGCGGGCATTGCCGAATTCACCGAGCTGCGCTGGATCACGATCCAGACCGCACCGCGTCACTATCCGCTCTGAGGTCGCGCCATGCATATCGCCATCCTCGGCGCGGGCGCGATGGGCTCGCTCTTCGGCGGGTTGCTGGCCGAAGCGGGTCATCGCGTCACACTGCTCGACGTCGACGAAGCCCATCTGCGTGCGATCAACGAGAACGGCCTGCAGCTCGCGACCGACGCGGGCGAGCGCATCGTCACGAATCTCGCGGCGATGCGGCCCGAGGCGGCGACGCAGCCAGCGGACCTCCTGATCGTCTTCACCAAGACGCTGCACACGCAGGCAGCGCTCGGAGCGGCGCGCACGGTGCTCGCGCCGCAAACCGCGCTGCTTTCGCTGCAGAACGGGCTGGGCAACGCGGAGCGTCTCGCGCAGTTTGCGGACCCCGCGCGCGTGATGATCGGTGTGACGACGTGGCCCGCCGACAAGAACGGTCCTGGTCGCGTGAGTTCGCACGGCACGGGCGTGATCCGCTTGATGAGCGCGGACGGTGCGGGCTCGCCGATGCTTTCGCGCACGGTCGAGGCGCTCAACGAGGCGGGCCTCGCCTGCACGGCCGACGCTGACGTGTGGGCCGCGATCTGGGAGAAGGTTGCGTTCAACGCGGCGCTCAACAGCCTGTGCGCGGTGGCGGGCTGCACGGTTGGCGAACTCACGAACGTGGCGGACGGCGAGGCGCTCGCGCTCAAGATTGTCGTGGAGGTCGCAGCGGTGGCGCATGCGCATGGCGTGGCCGTAAACGAGTCGCACATAGCCGACAACGTGCGGCATGCGCTCGCGCATCACCGCGTACATCGTCCTTCGATGCTCCAGGACGTGCTGGCGGGGCGCAAGACCGAAATTGAGGCCATCAACGGCGCGGTGGTGGAGGCTGCTCGCCTGCGGGCCATTGCGGTGCCGCACACTGAAACGCTGTTGCACCTCGTGCGCCTCATCGATGCAAAGGACTCCAGATGAATCACGAAGTCATGCCGATACATCCTGACTTTTGCGCGAAACGGAAATGCCCGTAGACGTACGCGCCGCGCATACTTTGCGACATGACTACAAACAAATGACTGCACACTGACAACGCAGCAAAGGAGACGCTTCATGAATTACGCCACGCCCGCCCCCGCTTCGGGGGCGACGCCGCTCGAACCGGCCGCCGTCACCGGCAGCACTGTCGATATCGGCCGCACGCTCGACGAAGGCCCTTACGCCACGTTGCAGAAAATCGCCGTGGTGCTGGCGGCCTTGTCGATCGTCGTCGACGGCTTCGACAGCCAGTTGATCGGCTTTGCGATCCCGGTGCTCATCAAGGAGTGGGGCATTACGCGCAATGCGTTTGCGCCTGTGGTGGCAGCGGGGCTGATCGGCATGGGCATCGGCAGCGCGTTCGCGGGCTTGTTTGCGGACCGTTTCGGGCGCCGCTGGGCCGTGGTGGGCAGCGTGCTCGTGTTCGGCACGGCAACCTGCGCAATCGGACTTGCGCCCAACGTCGCGGCCATTGCCGCGCTGCGTTTCATCGCCGGTCTTGGCATTGGCGGCGCGTTGCCCAGTTCGACCACGCTGACGGCCGAATTCACGCCCGCGCGCCTGCGCACCTTTGCGGTGACGGCGACGATCGTGTGCGTGCCGCTCGGCGGCATGCTGGCCGGCCTCTTCGCGGCGCAAGTGCTGCCGCCCTATGGCTGGCGCGGGCTGTTCGTCGTGGGCGGTGTGCTGCCGCTCGTGCTGGCGCTCCTGCTGCTCGTGGCGCTGCCCGAATCGCCGCGCTTTCTCGCGCGTCGCCCGCAGCGGTGGCCGGAACTCGTGCGGCTGCTCGGCCGCATGGGGCGCGAGGTCGCCTCCCATGCGAATTTCACGGACGCGCGCGAGCAAAGCGCCGAAAAGCACGTGGGCTTTAGCGCGCTCTTTCGCGACGGTCGCGCGCGCGACACCGTGGCGATCTGGTGGGCGTTCTTCATGTGCCTGCTCGCCGTGTACAGCGCGTTTAGCTGGCTGCCCACCATGCTGACGAGCGAAGGGCTGAGCGTTTCGCTGGCCGGCTATGGACTGAGCGCGTACAACCTGGGCGGCGTGATCGGCGCGCTGCTATGCGCGCTAGCCATTACGCGCTTCGGCTCGCGCGGGCCGCTGCTGCTGTGCTGCGCCGGCGGCGCGGCGAGCGCCTGGATGATGCTCGGCGTGGGGGCGACCCAGCACACCGGCTGGCTGATTACCGGGCTCGGCCTGCACGGACTGTTCGTCAACGCAGTGCAGTCCACCATGTACGCGCTCTGCGCCTACGTCTACCCGACCAGCGTCCGCGCCACCGGCACGGCCTCCGCGCTGGCCTTCGGCCGCGTGGGCGCGATCCTGAGCGCCTTTGCGGGTGCCGCGGTCATCACCGCGGGCGGTGCGGCGGGCTATCTCGCCATGCTCGGCGCTGCGATGGTGGTGGTGCTGGTTGCGCTTGCCGTGGTCGGCCGCCATATCCCGAAGGGCGTGGCGCAGCGACGGGGTTGAGTGGCTGAGCGCCCGGGAGGCCGCCGCGGCACGTGCGGCTTCCCGGGCGGCCCTTCCCGGGCGGCCAGCTCCTGACAGGCAAGCGGCCGCATCGATTCCTCCGGCTGCCGGATCCATTCAATCAAGAGTCCTAAAGAATGACGCGCTAGCGGCGGCGTGGCCCCACGTCGGCCGAAACGCGCCCAATCGACAACAACGTCCGGCTGGCGGCGAACCCGCAAGACCGGCATATCAGGAGACCCTGGAGATCATGAAACTTCGGATCGCAGCAGGGCTGGCGTTCGCCGGCCTGAGCGCATCGGCGTTCGCGCAGAGCAGCGTGACGCTGTACGGCATCGTGGACACCGGCATCGAATATGTCTCGCACGCGAACGCAGCGGGCGACAGTGTGGTCCGCATGCCCGGCATCACCGGCGAAATGCCTTCGCGCTGGGGCGTGCGTGGCAGTGAGGACCTGGGCGGCGGCTTGTCGACCATCTTCGCGCTGGAGAGCGGTTTCAATATGCGCGGCGGAACCTTGAACCAGGGGGGTCGCCTGTTCGGG
Organism: Paraburkholderia sp. JHI2823; assembly: GCF_038900695.1. Taxonomy (NCBI): domain Bacteria; kingdom Pseudomonadati; phylum Pseudomonadota; class Betaproteobacteria; order Burkholderiales; family Burkholderiaceae; genus Paraburkholderia; species Paraburkholderia sp. JHI2823. The sequence goes on from NZ_JAYMRY010000051.1 coordinate 27,191, forward strand.
CGCCAGGCGTGGGTGGGCCTGAGCAGCCCCTATGGCAACCTGACGTTCGGGCGCCAGTACACGATGACGTTCTGGGCGATCGCCGACGCCGACCTGCTCGGCCCCGACATCTACGGCGGCACCGCTTCGTTCGACCAGTACCTGCCGAGTTCGCGTAGTGACAACACCATCGTTTACAAGGGCAGCTACGCCGGCTTCACGCTCGGCGCAACGTGGTCGTTCGGGCGCGATTCGGCCGGAACCGGCAATTCACCGGGCCAGGGCACCTGCGCCGGGCCGGTGCCGGGCAGTTCGCAGTCGTGCCGCGAATGGTCGGCGATGCTGAAATATGACCGCAACGGCTATGGCGTGGCGGCTGCCTATGATGAGCAGCGCGGCGGCCCCGGGGCGGCGGCGAACCTGTACGACGGCACGCCGACCTTCGCGTTTACCAACCCGGGTGATACCGATGTGCGCATCCAGCTCAACGGCTATGGCCATATCGGGGCGCTGCGCATTGGCGGAGGCTGGCTGGGAAGGCGTGTCGATACGGTTTTGGCCGAAACGCCCAATGTGCATTCGGATCAGTTCTACCTCACGGCGCAATATCCGGTGACGGCTGCCTTTATCGTCGATGGCGGCGTGTACCGCATCGTTAACAGCGACCACGATACGCGCGGCACGATTGCGGCGCTGCGCAGCACGTATCAGCTCTCGAAGCGCTCAGCCGTTTATCTGCAGGGCGCGTATTTGTGGAACAGCGCGAAGGCGGCCTACACGGTAAGCCAGGGCGGCGGCGGTACAACGCCCGCGCCGGGGGCGGGGCAACTGGGGATCATGGCGGGCATCCGGCATAGCTTCTGACGCGGCGCCCCGGGCGGTGCGTCCCGAGGGAGGCGGCCAGGCGTGAAACGAGGCCTCTTGAATCGACTGCGATTTATCACTAACCCTGGCAATGCGGCGCTGCTTTCAGTGCCGGGGCCAGTGAATTCAAACTGAGGAGTGAAGCAGGAAACCGGCCCGATACCGCCGCGCGAGTTCGAGCGCCGTGTTCCGCAGCGTCTCGAAATCGGCGGCCATCGCACGATCAACCGCATGGGCAAGCCCATCGAGAGGCACCGTCCCGGCGAGCCCCGCTGCCTCCCAGGTCGCCGCGTACGCCGCGAGCTTGCGTGACGATCCGAAATGATCAGGATGGCTGATGTTGACGCGTGGTAACGCATAGGCCATCGCCACAATGCGTCCATGCAGACTGCTGCCGCAGTAAGCCCGGCTCCCCGCGATCAGCGCGCAAATGTCCCAGAGGTTCAGCGAAGCGAACACGCGGGCCGTCGCCACACGCAAGCGTCCCGCCAGGCGCTCGTACACCTCGACGTCATCGTGCCACGGCGCGGCGCCTGCGCGAAACAGCACAATGCCCATGCCGAGCGCCTGCGCGACACGCTCGAGCTGGACGGCCAACGTGTCGAGCGTCGCGTCGTCGCCGAAGTCGGCGCTGAATTGCACCGCCGCGTAACCGTGCGGGAACGCTTCCCGCACTTTACGCATCGCCTCGTTTGCGGCGTGACGGCGTATCGTCGCGCCGAACAAGGCGGCGGTCATCACGGCGGGGTCGGGGATGAGGCGGGCGTTGACGCCCATTTCAGCGAGCCGCGCCAGGGTTTGCCGCTCGCGTACGGTGATGGTGTCGGCAGTTTGCAGCGCGGCCAGCACATCCGCACGCAACGCCGTGTCGCGTACATCGAGATCGACGCCGCCCACCGCATTGAACGAGAGATGCTGCACACGCACACCCGCCAACGCGGACTTCGAGAGCGCATAAGGCGCGAGCGAGGCCACGCCGACATGCCTTCGTGCCCATGTACGGGTGTCGTGCAACCATTTGCCTTCCTCTTCGATGAGCGCCTGCACGCACTGCGCTGGAGCGAGCATGACGGCGGCTTCCCACGCGTTACAGGTCAATAGCTCCCCGCCGACGTGAATCACGTTGACGGCGCGGCCGCGTGCAAATGTCGCGATACGCGCGAGCGCGACGGTGGCCGGTCCGCCGTCGCCGTGCGGATCGCGCGTGGCGAGGCCGGCGAAGAGCAGCTCTCGGCGCGGCAGCATGCGTGCGACTACCTGCGCGATCAGCAGGTCGCCGAAGTTGTGCCGGTCGAACGCGCCGAACAGAACAGTGGGCGTGGGGTCCGCAAGCGATTCCCGCTCCATCGGCTTTCCTGTCTGCGGATTGAAATAAAGTCCGGATCCAGAGCCGGTCCCGGTCTATATGGCAATGCAGCAATCAGACGCCGATCCGCCGCCGGGGCGCCTGTCGTCCTCGACATAAGGAAACCTTAAGCATCCGACGCGGAAACTGTCGGCTTTGCCGACGCGTTTTTCCTATGAGAACGGTCTATTCTGAACTGAAGAGCGCGCGCCTGCGCCCAACGTCAAGCCGCGTGGCCGTGCTGAAAGTATTCCATGATGCTCCGCACGAACACCTGACCGCCGATCAGGTTTTTCGCAGGATCGCGAAGGACGTGGAGCAATGCAGCCTGGCGAGCGTGTATCGCGCGCTTGCACAGCTCATGGAATCATCGCTGCTGGCCAGCACCTGGGTCGGCGAAACGCGCGTGGTGTACGAGCTTGGCCGCGGCGTTCCACACGCGCACCTCGTGTGCGAGAGTTGCAAGACCGTGGTCGATATCGACGAGCCCGCGCTCGAGGAACAGCACGCCGCCATCGCAGCGAGCAAGCGCTTTCGTTATATGCATTCCAGTCTTGTCGTTTTCGGGCTTTGCGAGCAGTGCGCGCCGGCCACCTCGTAAACTGGACGCGGCGGCCCTGCGCGTACCCCAGCGCGCTCAATGCACCCCTGAGCGGCGGGAGACAGCTTCATCCCTCTCCGTATATCGCCGCTTTGCAGCGAGGCCTTGCGCCTTGATGGTCTTACCGAATGAATCATTCGGCTCAAGGAGTTCCGGATTACTGACGGAATCAAAAGCAAAATCCTGCAGCACGGGTGAGCGAAATTCCAGCCTTGTCTCGCGCACTCACCGTAGCCCGCACGATCCGGCGCCTGCGTCGGCAGAAGGACTCAGGGGAAATAGTCCCCGCGCTCCATTGACTAGCAGGGACCATTTGCGGGAATTGTTACTTCGATTGCGATTGCCGGGCGGCGAGGATGGCGCCCAGTTCCTCATCGGTAGCAGCGGGTGTTGCGGACATCGTGAATAAATCGCCCCACTCGAGCATCAATTCTCCGAGCGCGGTCGTGTCGTTCACTTCGACGATCGCAACGCCCTTCAATTCACCGACCGCATGCCAGCGACCGAGTAACGTGACGTTTTCCGGCGGCCTGCCGCCGGATTGCATGAAGCGCTCAATTGCGGCCTGTTGCGCTGCTGGTTGCCCTTGCCACTGAACGATGAATTTCATGAAGAACCTCCGTTCTCGATGTGCGGAGCAGTTTATTCACGGAATGTCGGCGCTGTGAATGCGGCCCCGCCGACGCATCGTCATCAGTCATCCGGGCCGCCGTGTGAGTGCCATGACTTCTCACCGAATGACATGCGACGCTCAAACCATGATAGGGCAGACCCTCGCAAATTCAACGATCGCGTTGAGTCGTCGCCGCCATGTGTCGCAAGGCGGCATTTGGCCGCTCAGTGTTCGTTTCGTATGATATTCAGCGGATTCGTTATCTCCATCAAACGATGGAGGCAGTGTCTTTCGGAGGCGGCTAGCCTTAACGTGCCGGGTTGCAGTTAAAACCGAGATCATAAAAATAAGTATGACCAAACATCGCATTGGAGGCCATTATGAAAGTGCTTGCATTGTTGTTGGTCCTCGCCGTTGTGGCGCCGTTAGCCAATGCAGAGCAGGGTGACGCGGAAGACAGAGCGCTCACTGCACAGATGACGCGCGATGCGCAAACGGCACCACCATTGGCAAATTCGGGCTATGGTGATGTTGGAAAGGCAAATGTCGAGTCGGGACTCCCAAAGTCAAAAGAAAGTAACGACACGACCGACACCGGCAGCGGTCAGTAAGCCATAGGGGCTGTTCTCGTGGCTCGGCTTCGCGAATGGCCATCAATATGGAAGAGGATGCATTTGGCGCTTTCGAAAGACAAGGCAGAGAAAAGCTTGCCCAGGGGCATCACTCGTATTACGCAGCCTTGACGAATCAGTCGATTGATCAATTGCTTGACGTACTCGATCTTCAACCCGGCGCCCTTCGTACAGCAACCCCAGCATTCAACGCGGCACGACCCTGGCATACAACGAGGCAACGGCGACGCGAGTCACGAAGGACGTGGCGCAGTGTGTCGCGCTGACGCTTAAGCCAACGCGCTCCCCGTAGCACCTTGAGCATTTTGCGGACGGCGCAGGCGCACTCCAAGGTGCGCTTCGTTCTAATTCGCGATTCCGCACTCGCCAACCACCTTGAGCGCATAGCGGCGCCATACCGGCTAACATGGCGTTCCGCCTGCGGTTTCGCACTCGCGCCGCAGTGAACCGCAGGCCGAACCAACCCGAATAGAGGAGCGAAACACGATGCTTTTCCGCAAGACAATATTGACCGTGGCCGCATTTGGCGCCGTGGCGGCTAGTGCCAGCGCGAATGCGCAGATTGCAGGCTCGCAGCCCCTGAGCGTTACCGTCGAGCAGTCGCAGGCGCTGCTCGAAGGCTGGAGCGTGAAGAAGAGCGTGCTCGGCAAGCCCGTCTATAACGACGAGAACGTGAAGATCGGCACGGTGCGTGATCTGATCGTGGCGCCGGACGGTTCGGTTTCCGCGGCCATCGTTTCGGCTGGCGGATTCCTCGGCGTCGGCTCTCACGACGTCGCTGTGCCGATCGCGTCGCTCGACGTGCGTCAGGGCAATCTCTACCTGCCCGGCGCCACCAAGGAAGCCCTCAAGGCTACGCCCGCATTCCAGTACGCGAAGGTCGAATCGCCGCCCAAGCCGAAGAAGACCGACAAGCATTAAGCGCAATCCGCTTCGCCGTTATCACGGCGCACACGGTCGCGTCATATGAACACGCAACCTGTGGACGCATGGCCCTGCACGCCATGCGTCGCTCGAACAGCTGGCGCTCTCCCGTTTCAACAACCTCGCTTCCAGTCGGGCTGCTGCAACGTCATGCCGTGCAGTCCGCGATATTCGGCGACGGCAGGCGAGGACCAGCCCGCAAGCAAAGCGGGCGCAAGCCGGTAGACCTCGATGCCGAGCGGCCGGCAGACCTCCAGCGGGTCGCGTGCGTCGGGTCCCCACATCGGCAGCGAGAGGTCTCCGCCAGGGCAGGTCGAAAGTGCGCAGAGCAAGTCGATCTCGGCGAAAAACTCGAGATAGTCGCCCTTTTTCGCCGGGCACGCCTTCATGAAGTACTTGTCCTCCAGATTCAGGCCGGTGCACTGGAATACGTTGAGCACGTCGTGCACGTCGTATTCGGTGAGACCGTAGGGTGCGATCGCGCGCGTGAGATTGGAGTGGCAGTGGAAATGGAAGTCCTCGCCCGTCAGCATGCGGTTGACATACGGATCGCAGCGCGTGCCGAGCAGGTCGTGGACGCGGCCGCCGTGCTCGTCGACGCCGTAGTTCGCGAGGCTGTCGTCGGTGATGGTGACGAGCGGACGCAGGAACGGCAGCGTGGACCACAGGCGGTCGAATGTGCTCACGTGCGCTTGCTGGAGCTGGCGTGTGCGAGAAGCCCACATGCGCTCGCGTGGATCGTGCCGGTTCCAGAGGTTCAGGTCGGCGACTTGCGGGCCCTCGATGGTCACGATGCGGAACACGTGACCCGCGGGTACCGTCCAGGCTTGCCCCGATCGTATCGGCACGACGATCGATTCGATCAGCTCGCGCTGGTCTTGCTCTTCGGCGATGCGCCGGTAGAAGGGCTTGTTTACGTCGAGCGCGGAGCCTTTCGTCGACTGATAGGCGGCGGGATAGTTGAGCATTGCGTCGGACTCCTTTTCGAATTGCGCAGGCGGAACTACTTGCCGCAAAGCAACAGCAGGCGCTCCTGATCCGAGCACGGGCGTCCATTGATTTTCTGCGTGGCGGCGGCGCCTTGCGGCGTGGCCGAGCCTCCGGCCGTCTGCATGGCGGCACGATGCGCGAAGCATGCCTTGAGTCGCCGCTCGACAGGCGGATAGTATTGCCATCCTTTGCCGAGGGCGGGCAGTTCGAGTTTCACCTGCTTCCATTTCGGGTGGCCGTGTTCCTGCAAGTTGTCAAAGTTCTCGCAAAGCGAATCGGCAAAACGTTTCAGGTTGCCCACCGTACCGCGCAGATTGTAGTCATAGGTGACGAGAAACGCCTTGACCGTCCATGTGGGCACGTCCTCTTTCAGCCAGTTGGGGTAGCTCGAAACATGTATCGTCGCGGGGAAGTAGGTTTGCTTCGCGCGCGCGGTTTCAGGGGCGTTCGGATCGACGCGTAAAAAGCGGATCTGCTGCAACAGATCGGGGTTCATGTCGGTGAAGAGCTTCGCCGGCTGACCGGCCACGACAATCGCCACGTCGATCTTCTTGACGATGAGCGCAGCAAGCGCGTCTTCATTGCTGAGGTGCTGCGCGTTCTGCTCGGGAATCGGCTCGCCGAACATCAGACGGTACAGCGTCGTTGCCGATTGCGCAGTACCGCTGCCGATCAGGCCGACGCTGATCACCTTGTCCTTGATCTCATTGATCGATTTCATCGGCGAGTCGCTTCGGACGACAAAGTAAATCTCCTCGTCGTAGAGCGGCATGATGAGCCGCAGCGGACGAATCGTCGTGCCTGCATCTTCGTTGCCGGCATTGGCCATATCGACGTAGGCCTGGTAGACATCCGACTGAACGAGCGCCAGCTTGACGCCGGGCTCGAAGCGCATGCGCTGGACGTTTTCCGCGGAGCCTTTGGATGGAATCACTTCGAGGTCGATGCCGGCCGGCTGCGCAACCCATTTCGCCAGGTCCTGGCCGATCTGGATGTAAGTGCCGCGCTCCGGGCCGGTCACGATCCTGTAGTGCGCATCCGCCGATGCGGCGACGGCGAGCGTCGCGAAAAGCAGGGCGCCGAGCCCGGTGAGCGCTGCCAGAATCGTTTTCAACATGGTCTCTCTCCCGCCTTGAATGGGTGTTAGGGAAGACATCGTTATGTTATGGAATCCTGCTCAATGGGCGACGCCGGGCGGCGCGGTGGGCTTCCATCCGTTTTGCACGATCGCCCGTTCTTGCGCGTCGACGCCGTTGTCGTTGCTGACCTCCCCTGGCGTAGCCGGGGCAGTGTTCGTCGTGGCGGTCGTGGTGGTCGTGGCGCTTGTCGCGTTCGTTACGTCCGGCAGCGGCGGTGGCGTGGCTGATTCCCAATCTTGAGAGGAAGGCAGCCGCACGGTGCCCGCAGCGTGCGGCAACGGCGCCGCCGCAGCCCCTCGCGCGTGTTTCGTTGACCCTGGCAAGCTGGGCGAACTGGGCGGTGGATTGAGCGGCTTCCAGGCCGTCGCCAGGATGGCGCGCTCCATCATCGACCGCGCATCGACGCTGCTGGAATCGATGGCGAGCGCCTCCGAAGCCTGTTGCTGCACGCAGGCCCAAGCACGCTGCGTCGCACATTGTTCCGCGTTTTGCAGCGCGCTGTCACGCCGTTGCTCGCGCGCCGCGATGTCGCGTTGTACCGCGCGTGCCTCCTCGTTGCCCGCGTCCCGCGTGAGCGCGGCATTGACCGCCGCTTTCGCGTCGAAGAGATTATTTTCCGCAAGGCTGGTGCGCGCGACACGCAAGCTATCCGCCACATCCGTGAACTGCGGCTCGGCGCGCGGTTTGGACGCGCCGGGTTGCACTCCCGTTTGGGCATTAGGGGGCGTCACGTCCATCTGTTGTTGCGGCGAGTAGGGCGAAACGGAGCCGCCCGAAGCGTGCAGGGTTTGTTCGCTAACCGTGCCCTGCCGCTCGCGGTTCATGCCGAACAACATATAGACGCCATACGCGATAGCGAGAAGGAAACCGACAAGGAAAACGCCCCTCGGGAAAATCCATCGCCGAACCTGCGGGAGCGGCAACGCGTGCGAGAGAGACGAGGCATGCTGGTGGTCGGGCGTCGCTGGCGCTTCATCGGATGGGGGCAAGCCGGCCGGCCACAGCTTCGCGGCCGCAGGCACGGGAGGCGCCGCGGCAGCGGGACCGAGAGCGCTGAATGTCGCTTTGGGGTGCGTGCCGAGCGCAACGGTGTCGAGCGGACGGTCGGTGCCACAGTAAGGGCAGTAATCGACGTGCTGGTAGAGCACGCCGCCGCAGCGCTTGCATGCAGCGGGGAACCTCTGGTCGCGATTAATCTGAGCGGACATGTCTTCGTCCCACCGGTATGGCGATGCCATTTCGGCATGCTCAGAATCGTCGTTGAAGCGATCGGCCAGGCCGCGCGGAACTCACGATCTGCATGCGCACGAGAGCGGCGGGGCTGGACCGAGCGCCGCCGCGTGAGGAAAATATGGGTGATTTCCACCAGCGCGTCAATCGCCCTTGTTGCCTGGCGCACATAGGCGATGCCGCGTTTGCGTTTTAACGCCTTTAAAATGGGGATTTTTCGGCGCATGCACGTTTCGCGTGCACGGCGCTTTTATGTTTGTTTTCGAATACGCGTGGTGTGACCCTGCAATCCGCTCATCCCAGCTCGCGTAGCGGCAGGCGCCGTAGATCGTCGGTGACCGGGACGCCGGCCAGGACGACGAGCAGCATCGACAACGGCACCCCCGATGCGAATCCGAAATGCCGGAAGGCAAGGGCGCCCACTATACCGCCGAAGACGAACATGCCGAGCAGCGATGCCAGCACGCGCACGCGCTGCATGTCCGCGGCAACGTGGTGCGCGGCCGAGGTCGGCACGCCCCAGTTCCAGTACAGCGCCTTGCCGAGTTCGATGCCCAGATCCGTCACGATGCCGGTTACATGCGTCGTCCGGATCTCGGCTTGCGAAATTTTCGTGATCATGGCGTTCTGTACGCCCATGACGTAACAGAGCAGCGCGACGGTGACCGGCACGAACAGAAGGCGATGCACCTCGAGATTCGCGCCGAGCGCGGCGAAGCACAGCAGCAGGGCGGCTTCGAGCAGCAGCGGCACGGCGTAGACGCTGAGCGCGCCGCGGCGGCGTCCCCAGTTGATCAAGATGGCTGAAGTCGCCGCGCCGCACGCAAAGGCCAGGATGGCGCTGAGCGCGGAGAGCGCGAGCCCGGAATTGCCGAGCGCGACGTTGTCGGCCAGGGACGAAACAATGCCGGACATGTGCGACGTGTATTGCCCGACAGCGAGAAAGCCGCCCGCATTCGTGGCGCCGGCGATCCAGGCCAGCGCGCGGCCGAGCCTGAGGTTGGTTCGGTCAGTCCGTTCGATCGAGGTGAAACTGCGAAGGTAGGGGATGGGCACGGCGGCTTTCCGGCGGGAGGCATCGGCGATGCATAAGTGTACGTCGCGTGTCCTTGTCGGCAACGTACTATCCGCTACATTCAGCCTGCGGTGAGTTGCCGCAGGGGCGTGGCAAACCGGCAAGCGGTCACGGGCCCATCAGGCTTTGTGTGGGCAGCGAGAGTTTGCCATGGTCGACGAAGCGGGCGCCGCCCCCGATTCCGCCTGCGAGGCGCCCGCGAAGCTCGTACGGGAAACTGCCCGAATTCGCGCTGCCCGCGAGGGCGAACGCCTGGCGCACGGCGGCAAACGCCGGAACGGTCAGCGGCACGTCGATCACCGTTTCGCCGAAGCGGGGCACTACGCCGCTCTGATCGCTGACGCCGCTAGCGAAGGACTGCCCGTTCAGATCCAGTTGCAGCGAGACGCCGCTGAACTCGACTGGCGTGTCGTTGGGATTCTGGACGCGCAGCTTCACGTTGAAGCGCATCTCCATCCCTTCGCCCTTCAGGGGGTCGATGCCCGCTACATTGACGCGCAGCGGCTCCTGCCCCATTCCCGCACAGCCGCCCAATCCGGACAGGATGCACAAGAGCAGGCACAGCAGGGCAGCCGAGCGATGGGCAAGGGAGGCTGGCATGGCGAGTACCTCGTCCGGGGAGTCTGCGGGTGTCGGTTAGTGTAGCGTCGTTCCGTTTCAGGCAAACCGAAGGGGCCTTTGCGGCTCGTCGCCCATCGTCGGCCGCTGTTTCAGAAAGTGCGCGAACGCTCTCGAGCGCGTTGCCTGCCGGAATCGACCGGATTCACGATTCCTCGCCGCCGCCGGCTTCTTTCACGATCCATTGACTGAACACACGCATGGCCGGTGTTGCCGTTTTTCCCTTTTGCGACGTGAGCCAGTAGCTGCCCGCCTGGACCTCGATATCGAATGGCCGCACGAGGCGGCCCGCGGCGAGATCGCGTTCGAACATCGAAGCCGGGGCCAGCGCGATGCCCGCGCCTTGCATCGCCGCTTCCACCATGAGCCGCGACGAATCGAACACCGGCCCGCGCACCGGGCGCGGCACGAGTCCGGCCGCTTCGAACCAGAGTGTCCAGTCGTCCGCGCGATACGAGCGCAGCAGCTTTTCGCTGGCGAGATCGGCGCACGTATGCAGGCGCTGCGCGATGTCGGGTGTGCAGAGCGCGCTAAGCGGCGCGTCGAACAGCTTCCTCGCGCGCGAACCCGGCCAGGTGCCGTCGCCAAAGCGTATGGCCAGGTCGAGGCCTTCTCCGGCGAGATCGACCAGATTGTTGTTCGTCATGATGCGCAACTCGACGAACGGATGCGCCTCGTGAAACGACTTCAGGCGCGGCATCAGCCAGCCTACCGCGAAAGTGCCCACGACTCCCACGGTCAGCACCTCATGAAAGTGGCCGCCCTCGAACTGCCGCAGCACGGCCTCGAAGCGATCGAACGCATCGGTGAGCACGGGGCGCAGCGCCAGGCCTTCGTCCGTGATCGCAAGGCCTCGCGGCAAACGCTTGAAAAGCGTTGCGCCTAGACGCTCCTCGAGCATTCTCACCTGCTGGCTCACCGCCGCCTGAGTGACGTTCAGCTCGCTCGCCGCGCGTGTGAAGCTCAGGTGGCGTGCCGACGATTCGAAGGCGCGCAAGGCATTGAGAGGCAGATACGGTCGCATGATCGAGCAATAAGATTTTCTGGGGTTTCGAGCAACTTATCATCGTTTGTCGGTGCGTGGCGAATACGCAATAGTGGCGGCTGCTCAAGGAGAAGCCATGATCACGAGACGTAGATTCACCATGACGATGTTGGGAAGTGCGATAGCTGGAGTTGCATCTGAGGCATTCGCCGCGGGCGCGGCACGCGCCGATGCGTTCGAAAAGCAGCTCGCCGCCATCGAGGCGCAGGTTGGCGGCCGGCTCGGCGTGGCGATGCTCGACACCGCAAGCGCTCACGTGCGGGGATGGCGCATGCACGAGCGCTTTCCGATGTGCAGCACGTTCAAGCTGCTGCTCGCATCGGCTGTGTTGGCGCGCAAGGATCATGGCGAAGAAGACCTCGCACGCAGGGTCGTCTATTCGCCCGCGCAGGTCGTGTCGTATTCGCCCGTTAGCGGATCGCGCGCGGGTGGCGAAGGCATGACGGTTGCCGAATTGTGCGAAGCCGCGCTCACGCGCAGCGACAACACGGCGGCCAATCTGCTGCTCGAGAGCGTTGGCGGGCCGTCGGCGATCACCGCATTCGCACGCGGCCTGGGCGACCCGCTCACGCGGCTCGACCGCAATGAGACGAGCCTCAACGAAGCGATACCCGGCGACCCGCGCGATACGACCACGCCTGCCGCGATGGTCGCGAACCTGCACGAGCTGCTGCTCGGTGAGCGTCTTTCGGCGGCGTCGCGCGAACAACTCATCGCGTGGCTCGTCGCCAACCAGACCGGCGACGCACGCTTGCGCGCGGGCTTGCCGAAAGAATGGCGCGTGGGCGACAAGACCGGCACCGGCGACAGAGGCACCGCTAACGATATCGCCATCGTCTGGCCAACCGGGCGTGCGCCCATCCTGGTCGCCACGTATCTCACCGGCGCGACGCGTGCGAGCTCGGCGCAGCGCGACGCGGCAATTGCGAAAGTGGGGGCCTGCCTGGCGAATTGTTGAAAGTAAGGGCGGTGCAGGCGAGCGATTTCTGAGTCAGATCGTGATGTAAAAGGCGATCGTTTGGGTTCCTAAATAAGAATAAAAGACCGAACGTTCGCTGCATCGCGCGCCATCCTTACGCGCCGTTATATTTGCAACAGTGTCTCAATTTTTCTGCGCCGTGGTCGTCAATAGGGGTGACCTCTCACTACGGCGTACTCATGTCATTCCTCACAAGAATCAAGATCGGCCCGCGTCTCGGCGCAGGCTTTGCCATTGTGTTGCTCCTGCTTGGCGCGGTTGGCGGGATCGGGCTCATTCAGACGTCGCGCGTCTTCGATGGCACGCAGGAGATTGGCTCGAACTGGCTGCCTAGCGTCGAGACACTCGGCAACTTGCGCAATCAAGCGCAGGACGTGCGGCGCATCTCCCTGCGCATGCTGCTCACCAGCGACGCCAGCGAGAAGGCCTCACTGCGTGACCGGCGCGCGCAGATGATCAGCCAGTTCGGCACGCTGTACGACAGCTATTCGAAGCTCGTTTCCACCGGCGACGAGCGCCGCCTCTCCGACTCGATCGGCACCGCATGGTCGCAGTATCTCGAAGAAGACAAAAAGATCGATGCCCTCGCCATGACGGCCGATGGCGGTTCGATCGATGCACGCGCAGCAGTTTCGACCGCGTCGGCGAAATCGTTCCAGGCGCTGATCGACCTCATCAACCAGGACGTGACCCTCAACCACAACGGCTCGACTGCCGAAGTCGCCGCCGCGAAGACGGCTTACCAAAGCGCATTCGCATGGACGGTTGGCCTGATCGTCGTTGCAATTGGTTTTGGCGCCGCGATCGCGCTCTTCATCACGCGCTCGATCACGGGGCCGATCGCACGAGCGGTGGAAGTGGCCGAGACCGTTGCGCGCGGCGATCTGACCGCGCGCATCGAGGTGCATGGCAGCGACGAGGCGAGCCAGTTGCTCGGCGCACTGCGCCATATGAACGAGCGGCTCGTCGATCTGGTGGGCCGTGTGCGCTCGGGCAGCGAAGGCATCGCGACGGCCTCTGCGCAGATCGCGGCGGGCAACACCGATCTGAGCCAGCGCACCGAAGAACAGGCTGCTTCGCTCGAAGAAACGGCGGCGAGCATGGAGGAGCTCACGGCGACCGTCAAGCAGAACGCCGACAATGCCACGCAAGGCAACACGCTGGCGGCCCAGGCATCGCAGACAGCGACGCGTGGCGGCGAGGTGGTGGGTCGCGTGGTCGATACGATGCGCGAGATCGCGAGCAGTTCCGAGCAGGTCTCGCAGATCATCTCCGTGATCGAAGGCATTGCGTTCCAGACCAACATTCTCGCGCTCAACGCGGCCGTGGAAGCGGCGCGCGCGGGCGAGCAGGGCCGCGGCTTCGCGGTCGTGGCCGGCGAAGTGCGAACGCTCGCGCAACGCAGCGCGACGGCGGCGCGCGAGATCAAGGAGCTCATCATCGTTTCGGTCGATCGCGTGAACAACGGCACCGCGCTCGTGGATGACGCGGGCCGCACGATGGGCGAGATCGTGCAATCGGTCAAGCGCGTCGCCGACTTGATGAACGAGATTTCCGCGGCTTCGGGCGAACAGCGCACGGGCATCGAGCAGGTCAACCAGGCTGTCACGCAAATGGACGAAGTCACGCAGCAGAACGCCGCGCTCGTCGAGGAAGCGTCGGCGGCGGCGCAATCGATGTCCTCGCAGGCGGCGGCGCTGCGCGAACTCGTCTCGGTGTTCAATATCGGCTCGGCGGGTCGCCAGGCGGCAGCGAGCGTTGCGTCGACGGCGCCGGTCGCTGCGAGGGCGACGGGCAAGCGTGCCGTGTCTTCGAAGCCTGCTGCCGCGCGCGCGCCGTCCGCTCCCGTTGCGCCTGCGCCAAGGGCGGACCGGCGCGAACCGGTTGCGGCGACATCGGACGATGACTGGCAGACTTTCTGATGGCGCTCTGAAGTAAATCGCGCAGACGCTTTTTCAACGCCCCGGTCAGCATAACCGGGGCGTTTCGCATCGGGCGGCCGCTTCGCGGCTCGCGCCGCGTCGGCCTTACATTTGACCCGACGCCTTTGTTGTATTTCCCCTACAAGGCGTGAGTTGCTCTTCCGTAATGAGAATCAGTCGCATTATTATCTCGACTCTTCCGCTGACCGGGGCCGGATGACAGCACCCCCGGGACAGCGCCGGTTGAACGCAAGAAGAAGGGAAAGCATGGCTTCGGGGAAGCGCGCGCCACAGACGCGCACGCAACAATGGCGCAAGACTTGTGCACACGCAATCATCACCTC
>NZ_JAYMRY010000052.1:0-41043 GCF_038900695.1 Paraburkholderia sp. JHI2823
GTCTTACGGCAAGCCCGTAGAGCGGATTTCGAGGCGGGGCGAAAACGCTGCGCAATGCACGGTAAATGTTGTGGCGGGTCAAGTCGCGCCGCCAGAAAGGAAAGCGTGGCGGCCTGCGGGTGATCTACTACTACTGGATGGAAGGCGCGCAATTCTGGATGTTTTTCATCTACGGCAAGGACGAGATGGACGATCTCACGCCCCGTGAAGCGAAAGCACTTGGCGCGATGCTCAGTACCGAGGTCGAACAGAGGACCGGCAAATGAAGAAAGATCGCCTTTTCGATGCCCTCAAGCAGGGTTTTGATGAACTCGCCGCGGAGCGTGCGGGCAAACTCACGCTGCACAAGGTCACGCTGGACGAACCTGAGCCGATTGACGTCACCGCGGAAGAAATCAAGTCTGTTCGCGAGTCGGTCAACGCGTCGCAGGCCGTCATGGCGAGGCGGCTGCGGGTCAACGTGCGCACCTGGCAAAACTGGGAACAGGGCAAAGCGAAACCCAACGCGCAGGCCGCCGTACTCATCAAGCTGGTCGAGAAGCATCCGGAAACGCTCGAACTCCTCGAAACGCTGTGACTCCTGCAAAGCACGCGCCGCCGACCCAAACGGCGGCGCGTGCTAGTTCGCCCCAATCACATTCACCACCTTCACATTGCGCGTATCCGGCACTTCGGCGTACGAAAGCACCTTGAGCTGCGGCAAGCTGCGGCGCAGGAAGCGCGAGAGCATCGGCCGCAGCGCGTGCTGCACCAGCATCACGGGAGCGAGACCCAGCGCCTGCTGACGCCCCATCGCCTGCTCGGTCTGCATGAGCAGCGTGTGCGCGAGGCCCGGTTCGAGACCGGGATTCGGGCCCGACGTCAGCGTCTGCGACAGCACGCGCTCCAGGTTCGCGTCGAGGCCCATCACCTGCATGTCGGCGTTGCCGGGGAACCACTGCTGCGTGATCGCGCGGCCCAGCGAGATGCGCACCGCCGCCGTGAGATCGTGCGCGTCGGTCAGGCGCGGCGTTTGCTCGGCGAGCGATTCCATGATGCTGCGCATATCGCGAATCGGCACGCCTTCTTCCAGCAGGTTCTGCAACACCTTCTGCAGCGTCGTGACCGGCAGCACCTTCGGCACGAGATCGTCCACGAGCGAAGGCGTGTCCTTCTGCACGCGCTCGAGCAGCGCCTGCACCTCGCGCCGCCCGAGCAGCTCGGCTGCGTGCATCACGACGAGGTGGTTCAGGTGAGTCGCCACGACCGTGCTCGAATCGACCACCGTGTAGCCGAACACCTGCGCCTGCTCGCGCACGTTCGAATCGATCCACACGGCGGGCAGCCCGAACGCCGGGTCGGTGGTCGGCGTGCCCGGCAGCACCGCGCTCACCTGCCCCGGATTGATCGCGAGCCACTGGCCCGGATAGGCTTCGCCCGTGCCTACCTCCACGCCCTTCAGCGCGATGCGGTACGCGTTTGGACGCAGCTCGAGGTTGTCGCGAATATGGATGACAGGCGGCAGGAAGCCGATTTCCTGCGCGAACTTCTTGCGGATGCTCTTGATGCGCTTGAGCAGCTCGCCGTCGGTGTTCTTGTCGACGAGCGGGATGATGCGGTAGCCCACTTCGAGGCCGAGCGTGTCGATGAGCGCGACGTCGTCCCACGTCGCCTCGGCGTTTTCGACCGGCGCGAGCGCGGCCGGCGCGGCGTCGGCAATCACGGCGCTCGCATTCTTCGCTTCGGCGTTCTTCTTCATCACGCGGCCGAGCTGGATCGCGCCGGCGCCCAGCAGCAAGAAGGCGAAGTGCGGCATGCCCGGAATCAGGCCCATGATGCCGATGATCGTGCCCGTGATCATCAGCACGCGCGGGTTGGTGAAGAGCTGCCCGGTGAGCTGCGTGCCGATGTCCTCGTTGGTCGCCACGCGCGAGACGATCACGCCCGCCGCGGTCGAGATGACGAGCGACGGAATCTGCGCGACGAGGCCGTCACCGATGGTGAGCAGCGTGTAGGTCTCGCCCGCCGCGCCGATCGGCATGCCGTGCTGCACGACGCCCACGATCAGGCCGCCCACGATGTTGATCACCATGATGAGCAGGCCGGCAATGGCGTCGCCACGCACGAACTTGCTCGCACCGTCCATCGAGCCGTAGAACTCGGCTTCCTGGGCAATCTCGCTGCGGCGCTTTCTCGCCGCTTCCTCGTTGATGAGGCCGGCGTTGAGGTCGGCGTCGATCGCCATCTGCTTGCCGGGCATCGCGTCGAGCGTGAAGCGCGCGGCCACTTCGGCGATGCGGCCCGCGCCCTTCGTGATCACCATGAAGTTGATGACCATGAGGATCACGAACACCACGATACCCACGGCGAAGTTGCCGCCCACGAGGAAGTGGCCGAACGACTCGATCACCTTGCCGGCCGCGTCGGGGCCAGTGTGGCCTTCAAGCAGCACGACGCGCGTGGAGGCGACGTTCAGCGAAAGGCGCAGCAGCGTGGAGAACAGCAGCACGCTCGGGAAGGCCGCGAAGTCGAGCGGCTTCATGGTGTACATGCTGACGAGCAGCACCATCACCGAAAGCGCGATGTTGAACGTGAACAGCAGATCCAGCAGGAACGGCGGCAACGGCAGGATCATCATGCCGAGGATCATGCAGATCAGGATCGGTCCCGCCAGCGCGCGCAGATTCGTGCCTTGCAGCATCTCCGGGCGCCGCGCGAGAAAACCGGTGCGGGCGTTCATTCTGTTGCTCCTTCAGTGCCTGCGCGCCTGGTGCCCGGGTTGGCGGCTCCATCGGCGCGGCCGGCGGTGTTCGATGCGTTGCCTGCGTTCGCGGCGTCTGCGGCGTTCGCGGCGTTCGTGCGGTTGGCCGCCTGAGCGGATGACTGCGCAGCTGCCTGCGCGGATGACTGAGCGGATGACTGCCCGGCGGCAGCGCGCTCCTCGGGCGTGAGGGCGTCGTCGGCTTCCTCCGCGGCGGCGTCGTCGCTCATTGCGCCCTTGTCCATCTCGGGCGGCACTTCGAGGTCGGTCGGAGCCATCGGCACGTCGCCGCCATGCTCGCGGAAGCGCTTGAGCTGATAGACCCACGCGAGCACCTGCGCGACCGCGCCGTAGAGCGGCCCGGGAATTTCTCGGTTGAGGTCGACGTTGTAATAGAGCGCGCGAGCGAGCGGCGGCGCTTCGAGCAGCGGCACGTTGTGCTCGGCGGCGATCTCGCGGATGCGCGCGGCGACGAGGTTCACCCCCTTCGCCACGACCTTGGGTGCGCCCATCTCGCCATCGGCGTACTTGAGCGCGACGGCGAAGTGCGTCGGGTTGGTCACGACCACGTCGGCCTTGGGCACCTGGGTCATCATGCGGCGGCGCGCGACGGCGCGCTGCTGCTGACGAATGCGTCCCTTCACGTGCGGATCGCCTTCGTTTTCGCGGTGCTCGCGCTTGACCTCTTCCTTCGTCATGCGCAGCTTGCGGTAGTACGACCAGAGCTGGTACGGCACATCGAGCGCGGCCACCACGAACATGCCCGCGACCGTCATGCCGCAGCACACCGCGACCAGATGCGTGGCGTCGGCGAAGGCGCGCGGTGCGGGCTGCATGCCGAGCCCGAGGATCTCGTCGCGCCGGCTCCACAGCGCCCAGCCGCCGATCACTCCCACCACGAGCGTCTTCGCGAGCGACATGCCGAGCTGGATCGGCCCGTTCACGGAGAAGATCCGCCCGAGCCCCGACATGGGATTGAGGCGGCCGAAGTTCGGCTCGAGCGACTTCGTGGAGATGAGCCAGCCGCCAAGCGCCATGGGCGCGAGGAGCGCGGCGAGCCCGGTGAGCGCGAGCACCGGCAGGAGGGCCATCAAACCCTCGCGCGCGGCCACGCCGGCGCCGATGAGCATGCGGCGCGTTTCGAACGCGCTCGCATGATTGAACGTGAACGCGCCGCGCATCATGGCCTGCATGTGCTCGCCGATCGTGCCGGAGAGCATCCATACGCCATAGAAGCCCGCCGAGAGCAGCGCGAATGTCGCCAGCTCCCGGGAACGCGGAACCTGCCCCTCCTCCCGCGCCTTTTCGAGGCGCTTGGGAGTGGCGGATTCGGTTTTCTCGAGGTCGCTGTCCTCAGCCACGCATGCTCCGGTCGCGGGCGCGCGCCGCTCGTCGCGGCTGCGCGGCTGGCGCGCGCCCTTTTTCAGTGACAGCGATTATTGCCGCCGCAGGCAAGCACCGATCGACGGAGTAAGGCGGGGAAACCAGGGTATTTCGGGCGATGGAAACGGGGCGCCATCAGTTGCGGACGCTGGCGCGCGGTGCGCCGGGACGTCCTTCGGCGTTGGCGAGCGGGCGAAATCGCCCGCTCATACGGGCACGGCCGACGCGGCGATGCATCGGCGCCGCGCCAGCCCGCCCAGTGCCTCAGAACGCGACGTACGGCGGCTTGCCGCCGCTCCCGGTCTGGTCCATGCCGTAGTAGACGTAGCGGCCATAGAAGAACGAGAGCCCGAGATCGAGGCTCGCCGACGACCCGAACTGACCGGCCAGGTCGTTCGCCGCGTAGTTCGAACCGCCGCCGAGCAACGCGCTCGCGTTCGCGACATTGAAGACCGCGGTGCCCGAGGCGCCGCCGCCATACGGGGTGAGCGTCGCCGTGAAGGACTGCGTGGCCGACGGGCAGTAGAACGAGCCGAGATTGCCGCCGCACTGCGGGAGGCTGCTGTCGACGAAAAAGATCGCGTTCGAGCCCGAGTCGAGGAAGGTATCGAGCGTGCGGCCGTTCAACGTGCCGCTGAGCCTGCCGAACGAATCTGTAGCGAAGCGTTGCCCAGCGTTCATCGCGTTGTTCGACTGCGTGCCGATGCCGAATACGAGCGTGCCCGTGGCGCTGGGCGCGCCGCTGTCCGAGACGGGCGCCATCTCGAGGATCACGCCGTTGTTGTCGGTGGTGAACTTCCGCACGGGGTTGGTGACGAGCTGGGACGATTGCGTGACCGATGTCGCGCTGCAGTTGGTGTCGCCGGGGCAGGAGTAATAGTCACTTGTGGTGTCATAGGGCGCGACACCAATGCCGAGAATGCCGTTCGCGCCCAGTTGCGCGACTGTGTCCTGTGCAACGCCGAAGCCCGTGCAGGCCTGCGGCACCGTAGTTGTGAGGTCGCCGATCACCTGGATCGGGATACTGGGCGCGGTCTCGCCGCCGATATTGACGTCGGCGGAGCGGACGCTGCCCCATGTGTAGCCGTCCGCGAAGGCCGCGCATTCGGCGAGATTGCCGCCGTTGTTCGCCTTGACCGGGGGCAGCGCTTGCAGGAACGCCGAGGGCAGCGCCGAGGCGAGCAGGCGCAGCCCGAACGACGCGGTATCCACCTGCACATGGTCGACGGTCTGGCAAGTGCCGGTCACGCAAACCTTCACGCTCACGGTAGGAATGTTCGGCAGCGTGCCGGTCAAGCCCCGGTCCACGGTGACGCTCACCGTGTTCGGAGCGTTCGCCGCGACAGGCTGCTGCGTGGGACTGGGCGACGCCGAGCTGCTGCTGTTGCTGCCGCTCGAGCCGCTGCTGTTGCCGCCGCCCCCCCCGCCTCCGCACGCGGCGATGAGCGAAATGAGCGATATCACTGCCGCAAGCGAAAGGAACCGGAAAGGGCGCAGCCGGCAGGCGGCGCGCGGGTTTCGTGAAGTCAGCACGGTCGGCCTCCGTTCGTCACTGGATGTCTTCGGCGCTGACGCCCGCAGGCAGCGCCTGCGGCAGCCATGCCTGCCCGGAGAAGTGACCCATGTGGCCGCCCGAGCGCACCACGAGGCCCGGGCTCTCGACCACGCCGGGCCCGCGCACGAGCCCGGCGGCATGGCTCGCCTTCACGCCGGACACGTATTGCGGAAAGTAGCCGCCGAGCAGCGTGGCGAGGTTGGGCGGCTGCGGGCCCATCCAGGCAACGCCGAACACGGTGCCGGCTTGCGAGAGGTACTCGCGCACGACGGTGCCGTTGGCGAGCGTGGTCTGCTGAACGGTGTAAGCGGGCGTCGCTGAGGCACCCGAAGCCGCGTTTTGCACCGCTGCGCGCGCAACGGTCGAAGCGTTACCCGTCGCCGCCGCGGCCGAGGCCGCGCTGAGCGTGCTGACGCTCGCGCCGGCCGGCGTGGGCATGGGCGCGCCGCCTAGTGCGGCGCTAGCGGGCGGCGGGAGGAGCGACGCACAAAACAGGGCGCAAAGGAGCGAAGCATGAAGCGAACACCGGAGCGCTGCGCCGGGCGCGCGGCCCGGCGAGGCGCGGTGGGCGGATTTGCCACAGAGCGATGCGTACGGATACAAGGCGGCCCCTCCTCTCGCAATGGCACTTTGCGCCATTGCGCTGTGAGGCCGCGCACGAAAGTCGCGGTGGCGCACAGCAGCGCAACGGGCAATGTCTGGCTACGCTTCGTTGCACCGGCGCGGCGTTCGCCGCCGCTGGGCACGAAGACACAAGCAGTAGTATGCCCGCCTTGGCCTACGAGATGCAGATTCGCCTGACGGCTAGCGCACCATCCCCTGTCAGAAACCGAGACTTGCGAGCAGGTCGTCGACCTGCGCCTGGTCCTGCACGACGTCGGTCTTGCCTTCGGGATTGATCTGCGGGCCATTGAGCAGGCCCTCGGGGCTGCCGGTGCTGCTCTGGGTTTCCGCGAGCGCCGCCGCCGTTGCCGCGAACTGCTCGCGCCGCTCCGGCGCAATGTTCTCGACGAGCACGGTGAGCAGTTGCTGCTCGATCAGATAGACCACGTCCATGATCTTCTTGATCACCTGGCCCGTCAGGTCCTGGAAGTCCTGAGCCAGCATGATCTCGAGCAGCTGCTGGCTGGTCGCCGCGGTGGCCTGCGGCACACCGTCCAGAAAGGCGCGTGTGTCGTCCATCAGCTGGCGCACTTCCTCGCGGCCGATCGGCGCGTCGTACCACGTCGACCAGCGGCTCGACAGCACCTTCGCATCGCGCTCCAGCGTTTCCTGCAGCGGCTTGGCGATGTCGATCGACGTCAGCACGCGCTCGGCGGCCTGCTCGGTCATGTTCGCGACATAGCGCAGCCGGTCGCGCGCGTCGGGCACCGCCTCGGCGGCGCGCTCGACGTGCTTGTCGAGACCGAGCTCGCGCATCGAATCGCGCAGGCTGCGCGTCAGATGGCCGATGCGCGCGAGGATGCGGTCCGTTGCCAGTTCGCCCGCCTCGCCGGCGGCGGGCGCCGCCGTATCGAACAGGGGCGGCGGCGCCAGCGGCTCGGCGCTCTCGCCTTCCGGCCACTCGCCGAACGGCGCACTGATGGGCTCGTTCACGTCAGCTCCCCGTCTTGGCCATCTTCTCGAGAATCTTGTTGAGCTTCTCGTCGAGCGTCGCGGCCGTGAACGGCTTCACCACGTAGCCGCTCGCGCCCGCCTGCGCCGCCGCGATGATGTTCTCCTTCTTCGATTCCGCCGTCACCATCAGCACGGGCAGATGCGAGAGGTTGGCATCGGCGCGGATCTCCTTGAGCATGGCGAGACCGTCCAGGTTCGGCATGTTCCAGTCGGAGATCACGAACTCGTAGTTGCCGCCGCGCAGGCGCGCGAGGCCCGCTGCGCCGTCTTCGGCTTCGTCGACGTTCGAATAGCCCAGTTCCTTGAGCAGGTTGCGGACGATCCGGCGCATCGTCGGAAAGTCGTCCACCACCAGAATCTTCATTCCCTTATCCATCATCTTCCATTCCTCCAGGCGAAAACCCGGGCAATTATCCAGAGAAGCGAAGCGCCTATCCAGATAAATTAATCGCGATCAATCGGGCAAGCGTTTGCGGCCCACACGATCTCTCGATACTGGTTATTCATCAGACGCGCTGGACCCGGTCGCCCATCGAGGCGAGACGGGTCATCACGCGCCGGCTCATGTCGGAGAGCGAGGCGATCTCGTCGGCGCCGCCCATCGCAATGGCTTCGCGCGGCATGCCGAACACGATGCAGCTCGCCTCGTCCTGCGCGAGCGTGTACGCACCGGCCTGACGCATTTCGAGCAGCCCGGCCGCACCGTCGCGGCCCATGCCCGTGAGAATCACGCCGATGGCGTTCTTGCCCGCGTTCTGCGCCGCCGAGCGGAACAGCACGTCGACCGACGGACGATGCCGGTTGACCGGCGGGTCGTCGGAGAGATGCGCGATGTAGTTCGCCCCGCTGCGCGCCAGCAAGAGATGCGCGTGGCCCGGCGCGATGTAGGCGTGGCCGGGCAGCACGCGCTCGCCGTGCTCCGCTTCCTTGACGGTGATGCGGCACAGCCCGTTCAGGCGCTGCGCGAACGACTTCGTGAAACCCGGCGGCATATGCTGCGCGATCAGCACCGCTGGCGCGTCGGGCGGCAGCGGCTGGAGCACTTCGCGGATCGCCTCGGTGCCGCCCGTCGATGCCCCGACGATCACGAGTTTTTCCGTCGAAACGAGCGGATTGTTGATCATCGGCGCGGGGCTTGCCGCTTGCGTCCCATGCGCCGCGTGGCCCGCGGCGGCCTGGGCGTGCGCTGCGCCGCCCGGCGCTGCGGGGGCCGCATGATGCGCGCGCACGCGGGCGCGCGAGGCGGCGCGCACCTTGTCGGCGAGCTTTTCCGAGTATTCGAGCATGCCGTCGCGAATGCCGACCTTCGGCTTCGTCACGAAGTCGACCGCGCCCAGTTCCAGCGCGCGCAGCGTGATTTCGTTGCCGCGCTCCGTGAGCGACGACACCATCACGACCGGCATGGGCCGCAGGCGCATCAACTTCTCGAGGAAGTCGAGGCCGTCCATGCGCGGCATTTCCACGTCGAGCGTGAGCACGTCGGGGTTGTGCTGCTTGATCAGCTCGCGCGCGACGAGCGGATCCGGCGCGGTCGCGACGACCGTCATGTCGGGCTGCGAGTTGATGATTTCCGTCATCAGACTGCGGATCAGCGCCGAGTCATCGACGCAGAGAACCTTGATTTTTTGCACAGCGTTCACGCCTCCTCTACTGTCCTGGCGTTGTCTTGACCGGATGCGCGCAGCGCCGACGTCACGCCCGAGCCAAACAGCTCGATGCGAGGACGCCCGGGCTGCGGCTGGGATTGGGAAATCTGGGTGGCGAGCGTTGCCTGCGCTGCCTGGGCCGCATGATTCGCAGTGGTGGCGCCCGGCCCCGCGCGCCCGGCGCTGCCGAGCCCGAACAGCTCCACGCGCGCGCGCGCCCGCGCGAGCCGCTCGGCGCGCGCCTCGGCGGTCTGGGCGGCGAGCTGCTGCTCGCGCTCGGCCACGCTCGCGTCCTGCGAAAGGCGCAGCTTCTTCACCATGACCTGGCCCGTGCGCGGCAGGAACGCGACCTTGCGCGGATGCGAGCCTTGCAGATCCTCGGCCACGATGCGGATGTTCTCGGTCGCGAGATAGCGGCGCACGAACGCGGCGTTGCGATCGCCGATGTTCATCGTCGTCATGCCCGCCAGCACGGCCGCACCGCCGAACACCTTGGCCTCGAAGCGCTCGCGGCGGCCGCCGGCCTTGATGAGCTCGTTGATGAGCACTTCCATCGCGTACGCGCCGTAGCGCATCGAGTCGGAGGCGGCGGTCAGCGCATGGGCCGAATCTGCGCCGTCGTCGGGCAGCATGAAGTGGTTCATGCCGCCGATGCCGGCCGTGCGATCCTGGATGCACGCCGCCACGCACGAGCCGAGCACGGTGACGAGCACCATGTCCTCGCCCGTCGTGTAGAACTCGTTGGGCAGGAGCTTCACGCCGGGGCGCTGGAAATGCGAATCGAAATACCGGTTCGACGCAATCGGGAGGCTGGCGCTCATGCGGGCACTCCGAGCGCGTCGCTCGCACGGCGGGGCGCGGCGCCTGCGGCGTCGCTGCGGCCGCGCGTCAGTTCGTACACGGTCTGGCCGCGCAGACGGAAGGCCTGCGTGACGTAGGTGAAGTTCTCCGAGTGACCGGCGAAGAGCAGGCCGTCCGGCTTCATGAGCGGCTCGAAGCGCGCGAGGACCTGTGCCTGGGTCGGCTTGTCGAAGTAGATCATCACGTTGCGGCAGAAGATCGCGTCGAACGTCGTACGCAAGCCGTAGTCCGCATCGGTGAGATTGAGCTGCTCGAACTTGATCATCGCGCGCAGCTCCGGGCGCACCTTCACGAGCCCCGAGTGCGAGCCCGTGCCCTTGAAGAAGAAGCGCTTCAGACGCTCCGGCGACAGGTGCTTCACCTGATCGAACGCGTACACGCCCGCATCGGCCTTGGCGAGCACCTGGGTGTCGAGGTCGGTGGCGAGCACGCGCGCCTCGCGGGCCGCGCGATCGCCGAGCGCTTCGACGAGCGTCATCGCAATCGAGTACGGTTCCTCGCCCGTCGAAGCGGCCGAGCACCAGACCGAAACCGGCTGCGCACCCGCCACCCCCGCCCGGCGTTTCACGAAATCCGCGAGGATCGGGAAGTGATGCGCCTCGCGGAAAAACGCCGTGAGGTTCGTGGTGAGCGCGTTCGTGAACGCCTCCCACTCGGTTGCATCGTTGCGGGCTTCGAGCTGGTCGAGATATTCGCGAAAACTATCGAGACCGAGCGCACGCAGTCGCCGCGCGAGGCGGCTGTACGCCATGTCGCGCTTGTGGTCCGAGAGCGAGATGCCCGCGCGGCGGTGAATGAGCGCGCGAATGCGCTCGAAGTCCGCCGAGGTGAAGTCGAAATCGCGGTTGCTCTCCCCGCCCGCACCGCGCGCCGGTTCGTCGACGTCGTGGCGCGTATTTCGCAGCGCTTTCAAGCTGATGCTCCTTCGCATTGCGCGCTGCCCGCTGCATAGGCCATGCGTGTTGCGCACGACTGCTGCGCCACGCGCCTGCCCGGTTGCAATGCGTGCGGCGCATGGGCGGCCCGCGCAACGCGCGCGGCCCCGGGGGCCTCGCGCGGCAGGTCATGCCGTTGTGTAGCGCTCATGTGCATTGCAGTTGCTCGTCGTGTTCAGTGCTTCACTACTTTCCGTGCCGCGTTCGATCAGAACGTTTCCCAGTCCGAATCGTCCGAGGTGGATGCCGCGCTCACGTGCGTCTCGGTACGCGCCGCCGCCGGTTTGGCCGCGAACTTTGCTGCGGTTTGCGCTGCGGGCTTCGACGCGGGTTTTGCTGCCGGTGCCGCGGTGTCTGCCGATGCCGAAGTCGCTGCCGCCGCCGTGGGCTTCGCCACTGCCGAAGCCGAAGCCGGCGACTGCGCGCTGCGCTTCGCAGTGCCCGCCACGGCCGCAGGGGCGCTCGCCGGCGTCACGCGAGCCGGGCTCACAGCAGGGCTGACTGCAGGGCTAACAGCAGGGCTGACTGCGGCGCCGAAACTCGCGCCGCCCGTGCGCCACGTGCCGAGCACGCTTTGCAACTGGCGCGTCTGCTCCTCGAGCGACGCTGCGGCTGCGGCCGCCTGCTCGACGAGCGCGGCGTTCTGCTGCGTGACCGTATCCATCTGCGTGACCGCGCGGTTGACCTGCTCGATGCCACCCGACTGCTCCTCGGACGCGGCGCTGATCTCACCCATGATGTCGGTCACGCGCCGCACGGCCTGAAGGATCTCTTCCATCGTCGAGCCGGCGCGGCCCACGAGTTGCGAGCCGCTTTGCACCTTCGCGGCCGAGTCGTTGATGAGTTCCTTGATCTCCTTCGCCGCGCTCGCGCTGCGCTGCGCGAGGCTGCGCACTTCGCCCGCCACGACCGCGAAGCCGCGCCCCTGCTCGCCCGCGCGCGCCGCTTCCACGGCCGCGTTGAGCGCAAGGATGTTGGTCTGGAACGCGATGCCTTCGATCACGCTGATGATGTCCACGACCTTCGCCGAACTCACGGCGATGTCCTGCATCGTGTTCACGACTTCGCCGACCACCTCGCCGCCGCGCGTCGCGATGTCCGAGGCGTTCACGGCGAGCTGGCTCGCCTGGCGCGCGTTCTCGGCGTTCTGGCGCACGGTGCCGGTGAGCTGCTCCATGCTCGACGCCGTTTCCTGCAGCGACGCGGCCTGCTGCTCGGTGCGCTGCGAGAGGTCGGTGTTGCCCATCGCGATCTCGCGTGCGCCCACGTCGATCGAACTCGCGCCCGTGTTCACCGCGCTCACCAGCGTGACGAGGCTCTCCTGCATGCGCTTGATGCTGCCGAACAGACGCCCGATTTCGTTGTCGCTGTACACCACGACCGGCTGCGAGAGGTCGCCGTGTGCAATGCGTTCGAAGCACGAGACAGCGTCCTCGAGCGGCTGCACGATGAGGCCTCGCATCGCGAGGCGGATCGCCACCACGAGCACGAGCGCGATCGCGATCACCACGCCGATCGCAATGCGCATCGTGGCGATCTTCTCGCGCGCGCCCACTTCGCGGGCCTGTGCGCCGTCCTGCAAAGCCTGCGCGAGCGGCCCGGCGACGTTGTCGTAGTCGACGAACATCGGGCTGATCTTCGCGTCGGCGATCGCGTGATAGGCCGCTTGATCGTTTGCGCGAAGGGCCGCGAATTCGGGCTGCACGCCGTCCTGCATGAGCCCGGCGCGTTTGGCCGCGAGCGCGTCGAGCGCGGCGGCGTCGAGACCGCCCTTGGGCGCGCCCTGGAAGGCCTGCCATGCTTCGTTGGACTTGCCGAGCAGTTCCTGCGCGCGATCGAGCACCTTCTTCGCGTCGTCGGCCTGGCCTGCGGCCGTGAGCGCGCTGGCGCGATCGATCGCGAGGCGCGTGCGCAGCAGATACGCCGACGCATCGTTGAGCGCGTGCATCGCGACGAGATCACCTCGCACGATCTCGCCGAACGCATCGCTCGCGCGGCCGAGCGCGACGAGCCCGAGCCCGCCGACCAGCACGGTCAGCGCAACCAGAATGACCCCGACGCCCGTGAGCGTCGTGCGGATCGACCATCTTTGCAGCATCTCGTTTGCTCCTGTCCTGTGCGAAACGGGGCGGACTATTCGGCGAGGCGCGGCCAGGCGCAGCGACACCTCGAGCCTCGCGCGAAGGGGCGAGCGAACAGGAAGGCGGCTTGCCGCTCTTCGGCGGCGGCTTTTCCGCTCTCTCTCACGCTGGCCTCGCGGCCCCCCGGTTTTACTCTCGGCGCGTCAGACCAGCGCCTCGATCAGAGCCATTTCGCGGCTCGTCATCAGTTTTTCGATGTCCATCAGGATCAGCATGCGGCCTTCCACGGTGCCGAGTCCCGTGAGGTACTCGGTCGTGAGCGTCGCGCCGAACTCGGGCGCGGGCATGATCTGCTCCATCTGCAGCGTGAGCACGTCCGAGACGCCGTCCACCACCATGCCGACCACGCGATGCGCGACGTTCAGGATGATGACGACCGTCTGGTGGTCGTACTCGACACGGCCCAGATGGAACTTGATGCGCATATCGACGATCGGCACGATGATGCCGCGCAAGTTGATCACGCCCTTGATGAAGTCGGGCGCGTTCGCGATGCGCGTCACGCTGTCGTAGCCGCGGATTTCCTGCACCTTGAGGATGTCGATGCCGTACTCTTCCGCGCCGAGGGTGAAGACGAGGAATTCCTGACCGCCTGCCTCGGCCTGCTGCGCGTCGCGGCGTTGCGCGCCGGCAAGCACCGCGCCCTGCGCGCCGCCGCCTTGAATCGATTGGACTTCTGCCACGTTAGCCCCTGAACGGTTGGGAGTTGGTTGATTGAGTGCGTCCGGACTTCACTTCGATCACGCGAATTCGGCGAACGCACCCGAATTTGCGCTGGCGCTCACGCCGTGCGTCGCGCGCGTCTCGCGATTGAGCGCGGCCACGTCGACGATCAGCGCGACGCTGCCGTCGCCGAGAATGGTCGCCGCCGAAATGCCGTGCACCTTGCGGTAGTTCGTTTCGAGGTTCTTCACCACGACCTGCTGCTGGCCGACCAGCTCGTCGATCAGCATGGCGAAGCGCCGTCCCTCGGTTTCCATGATCGTGACGATCCCCTGGGTCGGGTCCGTGCGCGCGCCTTCCACGTTGAACACCTTGTGCAGCGCCACGAGCGGCAGATATTCGCCGCGCACGCGCACCACGCGGTCGCCGTTGGTGACCGTGTAGATATCTTCGTGGCGGGGCTGCAGCGACTCCATCACGAAGTTCAGCGGCAGGATGAAGATTTCCTCGCCGACCTTCACCGACATGCCGTCGAGAATCGCCAGCGTGAGCGGCAGGACGATGCGCGTGGTGCTGCCCTTGCCCGCGTGCGAGGTGATCTCGACGTGGCCGCCCATCGACTGGATGTTGCGCTTCACGACGTCCATGCCGACGCCACGGCCCGACACGTCGGTCACCTGCTCGGCGGTCGAGAAGCCCGGCAGGAAGATGAGGTTCCAGACCTCGTCGTCGGACATGGACTCGCTGACCTGCATGCCCTGCTTGATCGCCTTGGCGAGAATCTTGTCGCGGCGCAGGCCCGCGCCGTCGTCGCTCACTTCGATCACGATGTTGCCGCCGTGGTGCGCGGCGGAGAGCACGAGCTGGCCCGTGCTGTCCTTGCCCGCGGCACGGCGCGCTTCCACGGTTTCGATGCCGTGGTCGAGCGAGTTGCGCACGAGGTGGGTGAGCGGGTCGATGATGCGCTCGATCAGGCTCTTGTCGAGTTCGGTCGCCTGACCGAAGGTGACAAGCTCGACCTGCTTTCCGAGCTTCGCCGCGAGATCGCGCACGAGGCGCGGGAAGCGGCTGAAGACGTAGTCCATCGGCATCATGCGGATCGACATCACCGCTTCCTGCAGGTCGCGCGCGTTGCGCTCGAGCTGCGCCATGCCGTTGTAGAGGCGGTCGTGGAGCGCCGGGTCGAACGTGCTCGTGGTCTCCGCGAGCATCGCCTGGGTGATCACGAGTTCGCCCACGAGGTTGATGAGCTGGTCGACCTTTTCGACGCCCACGCGAATCGAGCTGCCTTCCGCCGATGCGGCGGCGGCGCCCGGACGCGCCTTGCGCTCGCCTTCGGCTTGCGCGGGAGCGCGCGGCGTTTCGTGTTCCGCGTGCGGCGCAGACGGCGCGGCCGGAACGGCCGCGGGTGCGCTGGCGACCGGCGCAGGCGCGGCGGCGGCCGGTGCTGCCTCTGCGGCCGGTGCTGCCGGCGGTGCGGCCGGTGCCGGCGCGGCGGCTGGCGCTGCCGGTTGCGCGTCGCCTCGGGGTGCCGCGCCGCGGCCGATCGAGATCTGCTTCTCGTCGATCACGAAGCAGCACACGGCGATGATGTCGTCGGCGCTCACGTCGGTTTCGAGCCACAGCGTGAGGTCGTCGCCGGTCTTCACCTGGCCGAGAATGCGGCCAAGGTTGCCGAGCTCCTCGACGAGCAGTTCCTGGTCCTTCGCATCGACGGCGCGCAGCGTGACGCGCAGGTGCGGACCTTCGCTGCCGGCTTCGGCGTTCGACGGCGCGGGGGTGCCTGCCGCATCGATGGCCTCGCTCACGACGTGCTCGGGCGCGCCCGCCGCGCCCGCGACCGTGCTATGCGCTTCGAAGGCGGCTTCGAGATCCGCTTCCGAGTCGAGTGCGGGAGCCGGTGCCGGCGTTGGCGCCGGTGCGGGGGCAGGAGCCGGCGGCGGCAGGCCGCGGCTTTCCGCATAGAGGTGCTCGAGCTTCGCGCGTACGGCGGCCGCCGCAGCGGCGTCGGGTTCCTCGCTCGCGCGGTAGGCGCCGAGCTGGTCCGAGAGCACGTCCTTGGTTTCGAGGAACGTGTCGATCATGTCCTTGCGCAGCACGAGTTCATTGTTGCGCGCGCGATCGAGCAGCGACTCGAGGATGTGGGTCGTCTCGGTCAAGGCCGTGAAGCCGAACGTCGCCGCGCCGCCCTTGATGGAGTGCGCCGCGCGGAAGATCGCCGCCAGATCCTCGGGATCGGGGCGGCCGACGTTCAGGTTCAGGAGCAGTTGCTCCATCTGCGCGAGGAGTTCGTCCGCCTCGTCGAAAAACGTCTGATAGAACTGAGTGATGTCGAGAGTCATTGCTCTTTCACCGCGTTAAATGCCTGGGGGGATGCTTTGCCGCTGCGCCGCACCTCAAGGGCGGGCCTCGCCGAGCGCGCTCGCCAGATCGACGAGCAGCTCGGGGTCCACCGGTTTTTCGATCCAGCCGGTCGCGCCTGCGTCGCGCACGGCTGCCTTGAAGCCTTCGTCCGATTCCGTGGTCAGCACGAGGATCGGCGTTTCGTGGTACGAAGGATTCGCCCGTAACTGCTTGATCAGGTCGAGTCCTCCCATGCGCGGCATGTACAGGTCGGTGAGCACGAGATCGAAGCGCTGGGCGAGCGCGTGCTCGAGCCCTTCGTCGCCATCGCTCGCCACCGTCACCTCGTAGCCGGCCGCACCGAGCGCCGCACGCAGGATCTCCCGCATGGACACCGAATCGTCGATCGCCAGAATGTGTCTGATCATCCGTTCCTCGTTGTCATTGCGCTGCTGCCGCCGGCTGCATGGGGGCCAACGCCGCCGCTGCCGGTACCACCTTCGGCGCCACGTTCGGCGCGATCGCCACCGGCGCCATCTTGCCCGGCATGGCCTCCGGCGCGAGCACGGGCAGGCTCTTGCCCGACCCTGCCGCGTCGTCGGAGAGCGTGGTCGTGGTCGAGTCGTCGTGCATGAGCGCGTCTTCGGACTTCCTGTTCAACACGATGATGCTGATGCGGCGGTTCTCCGGATCGAGCGGGTCGGCCTTGTTCAGGTTCTGCGTCGAAGCGAGACCGAGCACGCGCATCACCTTCGACTCGTCCATGCCGCCCGCGATCAGCTCGCGGCGCGAGGCGTTCGCGCGGTCGGCGGAAAGCTCCCAGTTGCTATAGCCTTTGTCGCCGCCCGCGTAGGGCACGGCATCGGTGTGGCCCTGCACGACGATGCGGTTGGGCACGTCGTTCAGCGTCTTCCCGATCGCCTGCAGGATGTCGCGCATGTACGGCTCGACCACGTCGCGCGCCGTGGCGAACATCGGGCGCTTCTGCGAGTCGACGATCTCGATGCGCAGCCCCTGCAGCGTGGAGTCGATGCGGATCTGCTGCTTGAACTGGCGCAGCACCGGGTTCGCCTCGATCGCCGCCATCAGCTTCACCTGCAGGTCGTGCAGGCGCACCTGCTCCTTGCGTTCGAGCGAGCCTTCGAGCTGCTTCGACGCGTCGTCGTCGTTGTGCTTCGACTGCTCGCGCTGCGAGCGCTCGCTCGCGCCGTCGGTGCGGCGCGTGACGCCCTGATCCTGCGACGAGATGTCGCGTCCGCCGCCCTTGAGGATGCTCGAGTCTTCGGCGCTGCGATCGCCGCCCCACAGCGTGATCTTGAGCGGCTGGTTGAAGTAGTCGGCAATGCCGCGCAGCTGCACCGTCGACGCCGACGACAGCAGCCACATCAGCAGGAAGAACGCCATCATCGCGGTCATGAAGTCCGCGTAGGCGAGCTTCCAGGCGCCGCCGTGGTGGCCGCCCTTCTTCGGCGCTGCACGCTTGACGACGATCGCGCGGTCCTTGTTGTTGCTCATGGCCCGTTCCTTACTTCGCCTTCACGCGGCGCACGTGCTCTTCGAGCTCCGTGAACGACGGACGCTCGGTCGAGAACAGCACCTTGCGGCCGAACTCCACGGCGATGGCCGGCGCGTAGCCGTTCAGGCTCGCGAGGATCGTCACCTTGATGCACTGGAACATCTTGGTCGACTCGGTCACGCGCTGCTCGGCGAGGCTCGAGAGCGGGCCGATGAGGCCGTACGAAAGCAGAATGCCGAGGAACGTGCCCACCAGCGCCTGGGCGATCATCTCGCCGAGGATCGCGGGCGGCTTGTCGGCCGAAGCCATGGTGTGCACCACGCCCATGACCGCCGCGACGATACCGAACGCCGGCATGGCGTCGCCCACCTTCGCGAGCGCATGCGCGGGCGCTTCGCCTTCGGCGTGGTGCGTTTCGATTTCCTCGTCCATAAGACTTTCGATTTCGAAAGCATTCATGTTGCCGCCCACCATGAGCCGCAGGTAGTCGGTGAGGAATTCGACGATGTGGTGATCGGCCAGGATCTTGGGGTACTGCGTGAAGATCGGGCTCTTCTGCGGATCGTCGATATCGGCTTCGAGCGTGAGCGTGCCTTCCTTGCGCGCCTTCGCGAGCAGGACATAGAGCAGCGCGAGCAGCTCCATGTACACGTCCTTGTTGTACTTGGCGCCCTTGAAGAGCGTCGGGAGGACGCGCAGCGTGGCCTTGATGGTCTTGATGCCGTTGCCGAGGATGAACGCGCCGACGCCAGCACCGCCGATCATGAGCAACTCCATCGGCTGCATCAGGGCGCCCAGATGGCCACCCTCGAGCGCATAGCCGCCGAAGACGCAAAAGATCGTCACGAGTGTTCCAACGATGATCAGCACAGCGGGGTCCTCACTAGAAATGCGCCGCGAACCGCCGTCGGCCCGCGCCCTTAGCTGGGTTTACGGCAACGGCGCGAAAAACTTTGGGATGGGATGGCCGCGAAGCGGCCTTGGAGCGTCCGCTCGCCGGACGCGGGTCGCCTGCCGCCGGCCGACGTGCAGCAGGAATCTGGGGCCTGATTTCAAACCCCTGCCCGATAAGGCTCTACGGGCTTTTTCTGGGTCCCGCCGGGCACCTGCGCGGTGCCGTTTCCCGCTTGCGGGCGGCGCGACGCCGCGCCGCATCCGGGGCTGGGCCGGGTTTATCCGGGTGCGCGCCCCCGACGGCCCCCGGGGGCTCGCGTCAAGCGGCGATCCCCGACGCGAGCGCGCTGCGGCGCGTGCGGCCCGCCCGAGAAGGCGGCTGGCACAGTCCACAGACGAAACCGCGCTGCGGGTCGTGCGCGTGGGCCACATAGTGGCCGCCGCAGCGGGTGCAGGGTGTCATCTGCAGGAGGCCCGAGGTGAAGTAGCGCACGAGCGTCCAGGCACGCGTGAGGCTCAAAGCGGGCGTCTCGTCGTGCACCCGCAGGTGCTCGAGATAGAGACGGTAGCTCTTCACGATGGCGTGAATCGGCTCGCAGCGCGCATGGCGGCACATGAACACGAACGTGTTGTAGAACAGCGAGGAATGAACGTTGGGCTGCCAGGTCATGAACCAGTCGGTCGAGAACGGCAGCATGCCCTTCGGTGGCGACTCGCCCTTCACTTCCTTGTAAAGCCGGATGAGCCGGTCGCGCGAGAGCGAGGTCTCCGCCTCGAGCAGTTGCAGCCGCGCCCCCAGTTCGATGAGTTCGATCGCCAGCGCGATCTCCTTTACCTCCCGCACCACACTCTTTGTCGCCATAGACACCCGTTGGAAGCCGCAAAGGAATGCACATCGCCGCCGGCGCGCCCCTCGGGACGTCCGTTGCAATGCTGCCGCGCGCGGCGGCGCGGGCAGGTTCAGCCGATTTGCTCGACGTCCTGGCCCGCCATGATGATCGCCGAGTGGGTCAGCGCGGTTTTGCCCTTGTCGGCGAGCGCGCTGAGAATGGCGTGGTCGTCGAACCGGAAGCGGCAAAGCAGCTGGTTCGATGCGGCAAGGCGTACGGTCTGTGCGAAAGAGAGGTTGGCAAGCACCTCGGCGGACTGCTCCGAAATGCCCATGCGGAACATCCCCGTCGGCCTGTCTTCGCGCAAGAGACGTTGCGCGAGCAACAGGTACGACAGGTTCACTTCCTTGATCTCATTGAGCATGTCGCTGTGCGTCGTCGCGCTCATGGATTCCCCCGAATCAAAACGCGGCGGCTGGTCAGTCCGCCTATGGAAAACGTTTGCTCGTTCGGCCGCAGTACAAACGCAGCCGAACGGCCTGTTTATGGTCGTGATCGCATTGTGGCCGGGGCGCGAACAAATAGAAATCGGACGGATGCCGCGACGCGTTGCGGGAAAAAGTTTCGCAAGCGTGTAGGAATTTCTCTGACAACGAGAGCGGAGCGGCGGCGGGAAGGGGCGCGCGCCATGTCAGCCGCATAGGGCCGCTCGAAAGATGCGCGGATGATACGCCTTTCATTGGCGCGTCACATTCGCGCGCCTGCGCCCTTCGCTCGCGAGCGCGGACGGCCGCTTCGGGCATGAGCCTTGCGGGGTGCGCCCATGGCGCGTCACGTTTTGCAATGCCCTTTTACACCCGCTGTTTCCCGCTGTAACAACATTAAGCGTTTGCAAAACCGCGTGTATCAGGCCGGGCGGCATGACCATAATCGAGTCAGGGATAACCCGAAACCCGCAATTCCGCCGCAGTGCCGCATCACTCGCATTCGTTGCACGCGGCCTTTTGCCCAGGAGATCGAACAATGCGAATCGCACAAATTGCGCCACTTTATGAAGCGGTCCCGCCGAAGCTTTATGGCGGGACAGAGCGGGTCGTCTCGTATCTGACCGAAGCGCTGGTCGAGCTGGGCCACGAGGTGACGCTGTTCGCGAGCGGCGATTCAGTCACGTCCGCCAAACTCGATGCCGCCTGGCCGCGGGCCCTGCGCCTCGACCCGACGATTCGCGACGCCCTCGCGCCTCATATGGTGCTGCTCGAGCGCGTGCGCCGCGTCGCACACGAGTTCGACGTGCTGCATTTTCACCTCGACTATCTGCCGTTCCCGCTCTTCTCGAACATGGACACGCCGTTCGTCACGACGCTGCATGGCCGCCTCGATCTTCCCGAACTGCAGCCGGTGTTCGAGCAGTTCCCTACCGCACCCGTGATCTCGATTTCGGATTCGCAGCGCCAGCCCCTGCCGCACGCCGCATGGCAGAACACGATCTATCACGGCCTGCCACAGGACCTGCTCACCCCGCAAGCCGACCGCAAGCCCGAGTACCTGGCGTTCCTTGGCCGGATCTGCCCGGAAAAGCGCGTGGACACGGCGATCAGGATCGCCGCGCTCTCGGGCCTGCCGCTGAAAATCGCCGCGAAGGTCGACAAGGCCGACCAGGACTACTTCAGGACGGAGATCGAGCCGCTGCTTTCAGAGGCGCATGTCGAATTCATCGGCGAGATCAACGAAGCGCAGAAGCCTGCGTTCCTTTCGGGCGCGAAAGCGCTGCTCTTTCCGATCGACTGGTCCGAGCCGTTCGGGCTCGTCATGATCGAGGCGATGGCGTGCGGCACCCCGGTGATCGCCTTCAATCGCGGCTCGGTGCCGGAAGTGATCGATCCGGGCATCACGGGCCACGTCGTCGAGGACGTGCAAGGCGCCGTGGCCGCGCTTCAGAATATCGATTCGTTATCGCGCGAAGCGATTCGCCAGCAGTTCGAACGCCGATTCACATCGCACATCATGGCCAGCAATTACGTCGACACTTATACCGCGCTCATCGAGGCCGCGCAGCGTCCGGTACTGCGCCGTGTGGCGGCGGGTGGCTGAGTACCGCGCATTGCACAATTTTGGGATAAATGCAGACAAATTGACGGCGTGAATCGTTTGCCTGGGTTCGAATAGCGCCAATGAACGTTGCATTTCGCGATATGCAGAAAAAGAGCCGCATGATCCCATGCGGCTCTCTTATTACGTTTGCGATGACGCGGTGCGGGAGCGAAGTGGTAGCCCGCGCGAGCGTGCGTCAGGCAATCAGATAGCGCTCGCGATTCTTGCCGGCGATCCATTTTGGCGGCTTGCCGCGCCCGCTCCATGTCGCGCCGCTCTTCGGATCCTGATAGCGCGGAGGCAGCGGTGCCTTCTTCGGCGGACGACCGCGGCGCGCGGCCTCGGCAAAGCCGAGATCGTGGGCGGAGAGGCCGTACTCTGCGATTCTTTCCTTGATCGTGGCGATGACGTCCGCGATCTCCGCGCGGCGCGCCTCTTCGGCCTGAGCCTGGAGTTTTGCGATCTGCGCCTTTAGTTCTGAATATTGCGACATTGCTTTCCCCCTTCGTGCGCGTTAAACCAACTCGAATGGAGATTAGACGCAAATAACGAAATTCGCAATCGCTACTAATACTTCTTTATCACGTTATATCTCAATTTAACCTTCACCGGCTTGACGCATGTTTTCGCGCGTACACCTATCGCAATAATTCGATCAATTACGTCAAAATTGACAATCCTTGACACCGCCCAAAAGTGCGACTGCCTAGAATCTGGCATTTCCGGATGCCGGTGCTTTTCGCGGCTCGTTCAAAAATCGACCTTTCGAGGTGTCATACAGTGCACTTATCCAAACGACTCATTGCCGAGCTGATCGGCACGTTCTGGCTCGTCCTGGGCGGCTGCGGCAGCGCCGTCCTTGCCGCGAACTTCGCCGGCCCGGCTCACGGTCTCGGCATCGGTTTCGTGGGCGTGTCGCTCGCGTTCGGCCTGACGGTGCTAACCATGGCCTTCGCGATCGGCCACATTTCGGGCTGCCATCTGAACCCGGCCGTGAGCGTGGGCCTCACCGTGGCCGGCCGCTTCCCGGCGCGCGACCTGTTGCCCTATATCGCCGCGCAGGTGGTGGGCGCGGTTATCGGCGCGTTCGTGCTCGCGCTGATCGCCACGGGCAACCCTGGCTTCGACGTCGCCGCGAGCGGCTTCGCGACCAACGGCTACGGCGAGCACTCGCCGGGCCACTACGCCATGGGTGCCGCGTTCGTGTGCGAGGTCGTCATGACGGCGTTCTTCCTGTTCGTCATTCTCGGTGCTACCGACAAGCGCGCGCCTGCCGGCTTCGCGCCGATCGCCATCGGCCTGTGCCTCACGCTGATTCACCTGATCTCGATTCCCGTCACCAATACCTCGGTCAACCCGGCCCGCTCGACCGGTCCCGCGCTCTTCGTAGGCGGCGAGGCGATCGCGCAGCTCTGGCTGTTCTGGGTGGCGCCGATCGTCGGGGCGGTGATCGCGGGCATCGTCTATCCGGCGGTGGCGGGGCGGCGCGAGGCGATCACGGCCGTGGCGGCGCGCGAGACGGCCTGACGGTTCGACACGGCGCAAGGCGGCGCCGCGACCCAGCCATGCCGCAGCAACGCGAACGGGCGCTCAGGTGCCCGTTCGCGTTGCTGCGGCGCGTGCACCGGTGGGCAAGACCATGGCGGCTGCGCTGCTAGAATCGGGCGACCATCCTTCGGAGCACCCGCCCAGCATGAAGCGCTCACGATCCCGGCCGTACCGGCTCGCCCCTACGCTCGCCGCAGGTCTGAGCGCAATGCTCGCTGCCTGCGCGCCGCTGCCACAGGCCGGCGCCCCCAGCGGCGCTGGTGGCACAGCGCAAACGAGCGAGAACGGCGCGGCCAGCTTGCAAGCTGCGCACGATGTGCGCAACATCGAGACGCTCGTATTCGTGAGGCACGGAGAAAAGCCGCCGGAAGGACTCGGGCAGCTCAGCTGCAAGGGGCTGAACCGCGCGCTCGCGCTGCCGGCCGTGATCGCGGCCAGGTACGGCAAGCCCGACGCCATCTACGCGCCCAATCCTGCCGAGCAGAAGGACGACAACGGCCACCCGTACTACTACGTGCGCCCGCTTGCCACCATCGAGCCGACCGCGATCCAGTTCGGCATGCCCATCCAGACCCCGTACGGCTATTCGCAGACCGACGCGCTGCAGACAACCCTCGTCGCTCCGCAATGGCGCGGACGCACCGTCCTCGTCGCCTGGGAGCATCGGGAGATCGAGGCACTCGTGCGACGCGTCGTCGTCGAGCATGGCGGCCAGGCGAACGACGTGCCGCGCTGGGAAAGCGCGGACTTCGACAGCATTTATGTAGTGCGGATCGACTGGACCGGCAACACCGCACGCGCGCGTTTTTCGCACGAGCGCGAAGGGCTCGATGGACGAGTGGACGACTGTCCATGCGCGCAACTGCCTGAAGCGCAGTAACGTTCAGCTGCAATCGTCAAAGAAGTCACCGCCGGCGAACGCGACGTCCGCCACCGGGATCGCGCCAGTCTGGATTACGAAGCGATTTCGTCGTTGATCGTAAAGAGCTTGCGCAGATGGTGCGCGACGCCGGCCTCGAAGTTATTGCCGATGCGTGGCACCGACGGTAGCCGCTTGATGAGATCGGGGTTGGCGTTGTTCATCATGAACGGATAGCCCGCCGTTTCCAGCAGATCGATGTCGTTCATGTTGTCGCCGAACGCGACGCAATTCGCCGCCTCCAACCCGAGGCGGTCGAGCACGACGCGCAGCGCGCGCCCCTTGGAAACACCGGCCACCATCACCTCGAGACAATCGGGCAGCGAGTACGTGACATAGAGCGCGTCGCCAAACTCGCGCGCGAGATTGCGAGCGACGTGCGCGAGATCGTCCGGGTCGCCGATATAGAGCGCCTTGGCGATGCCGGCGCCAGCGTGGGCGCGCAGATCCACCACCTGGTACTCGAAGCCGGAGTCCTGGTGATAGGCGAGCAGTTCGGGAGCGTCGCGGTCGATGAGCCAGGCATCGTCGGTAAAGAGGCTCACGATCACGCGGCCGTGCTCGCCCACGGTGTCGGCAGCAACCAGACGCTCGACCAGGGGGGCGGACAGATCGCTGGCGTGCACAAGTGTGTCGTCGGGGGCGTGCACGCGCGCGCCGTTCGACGTGATCAGATACGGCCGGATGCCCAGCACGTCGCGAATGCCGGCGACGTCGCAATAGTGGCGGCCGGTTGCGATCACGAACGGCAGGCCCTGCGCGTCGAGCGCGCCCAGCGTGGCAACCGTAAACGGATCGACCTGATGGTCGCTGTTGAGGAGCGTTCCGTCGAGATCGGTTGCAATGACCTTGTACATGGTGATCGGACAGCTAGCGGGAAACGGGCAATCGTAGCATTTGCCGCCGGCCCATGCCTTTGATCTACGTGCCGTGCGGGCTGGCGCACCCGTGCACTTTCGCCCCTTAGCGAGGCGCACAGGGGCCGCAAAACCGCCACCGTGCACGCCTTGCTAGTTGCCCGCGGCGGCGCCTTGCAGCCGGCGCGCTTCCTGTTGCGCGAGCCGCAGCGCGCCCGTTGTGGAATCGGCGAGCGGGGCGCGCAGACGATCGCGCACCGCCTGCGGCACCCATTCGCGCAGCGGCTGCCCAAGACCGCCCGAGAGCGCCGCCGGCAGGCTGGCCGCTGGATCGAGCGCGGCAATGAGCTTCGAAATCTCCAGACCGGCCTCGGCCAGCAGCTTCGCGGCAAACGGATGCTCACGATGCGCCAGCACGACCGGCGCGAGGCTCGCATAAGCTGTCTGGTTAGCCGCGGACTGCCACACGATGAGGCTCTCGCGATCGGTTGCGCGCGCCTGGGCGAGCAGCGCACGCGCGAAGTCGTCCATCGCGGCGCGCCCATCGAGCGCCTGCTGCGCCCAGACGATGGCGCGCAGGCCGAACCACGCGCCGCTGGCTTCATCGCCCGAGGGAAAGCCAAAACCACCTGCGATGCGGCACTGCCCGTCCTCACCGAGCGCCGCGGCGATGCTGCCCGTGCCCAAGGCGACCACCACGCCAGGCGCCCCGCCATGCGCGCCGAGCAGCGTCGTGTACGCGTCGCTTTCCACCGCGAGACCTGCCACCGGCGGCTTCGCGGCACGAAACGCCGCGAGCCACTCGGGGTTGTTCACACCGGCGAGCCCGCAGCCAAGCACGCAATGCGACCAGTCGAACACAAGGCCCGCTTGCGCAAACGCAGCGCAGCAGCCTTCCTCGATCGACCGCCAGGCGCGCTCGATGCCGAGCCCGAGGCCCGATGGGCCCGCAGCGGCGCGCGCCAGTTCGATACCGTTCACGTCGCCGAGCGCGACGCGTGTGCCCGTGCCACCGCCGTCCACGCCGATCAACCAGGTGTATTTCTGCATGATGTCTGCCGCGCTTGGCGCGCCCTCGAACCCGGTCCGAACGCCGGAATTGATGTCGTGCCGCAGAGACTAACGGCTTCCCTGTGTTCGCACAATCGGCCATCTGGCCAGGGTGGTGGCGAGGCACCGTTGCGCTATGCTTGCGTGGCCTGAAAAACGTCCCGGAAGGAGAATTCAACGTGGAACACCGCTGCAACTGGGTATCGGCGGGCGCGTCGCCGCAGTATGTGCAATATCACGACGAAGAGTGGGGCGTGCCATCGCGGGACGACCAGCATCTGTTCGAAATGCTCGTGCTCGAAGGCGCACAGGCCGGACTTTCGTGGTCCACGATACTCAACAAGCGCGAAGGCTACCGCCGCGCTTTCGCCAACTTCGACGTCGCCAGGGTCGCACGCTTCACGCCCAGGCACGTGGAAACGCTGTTGCAGGATGCGTCGATCGTGCGCAACCGCGCCAAGATCGAGGCCGCCATCGCCAACGCGCGCGCCGTGCAGCAGATCCAGGCCGAGCATGGCTCGCTCGCAACCTTCGTCTGGTCGTTCGTGAACGACACGCCCATCCAGAACGACTGGGCGTCGTATCGCGATGCGCCGGCCTCCACTGAGGTCTCGGATGCCCTGAGCAAGGCGCTCAAAAAATACGGCTGCAAATTCGTTGGCACGACGATCTGTTATGCGTTCATGCAGGCCGTCGGCATGGTCAACGACCACGAGCGCGACTGCATGTGCCGCGCGGCTTGCGCGGCGCAGGGCAAGAAAAAGCGCCGCGCCTGAGCATAGCGAACGGTGCGGTCAGATACATGCTGAAAAAGGCGCTGCTGCGCGCCCATATCGACGTCTACGATTTGGCCACGGTCAACCTGCTGAGCTGTCTGCAGAATGTCCACGGCGTCTTTGGCGTGTGGGAATGG
Source organism: Paraburkholderia sp. JHI2823 (assembly GCF_038900695.1). Lineage (NCBI taxonomy): Bacteria > Pseudomonadati > Pseudomonadota > Betaproteobacteria > Burkholderiales > Burkholderiaceae > Paraburkholderia > Paraburkholderia sp. JHI2823. The sequence continues at coordinate 26,503 of NZ_JAYMRY010000052.1, forward strand.
GGGCGAGCATGCGAGACGCCGCCTGACTGGATCCGGCGCACGCAAACGCACGCGGATGACGCGCAAACGCAAACGGCGGCGCAGCTTCTTGCGAAGCATGCGCCGCCGTCTGGCGGAACACCGAAAAGCGAAAAAGCTTAGTGGAGCTTCTTCGGCAGCATCTGGCTGCGCAGGCGCTTGTGCAGACGCTTCACAGCAGCTGCCTTCTTGCGCTTGCGAACGGCCGTCGGCTTTTCGTAAGCTTGACGCTCACGCAGCTCGGCGATCAGGCCGTTCTTTTCGATTGCACGGCGGAAGCGGCGAATGGCCACTTCGAACGGCTCGTTTTCCTTCAGAAGAATCGTCGTCATGTATTTCCTAACTCAAATCGCTTAATACGGTTCAAAGGCGCGAGCGTCGAAACTGCTCGCGCGCCGGCCCTCCGGTCGTTCGCCACGCTGGGGCTGAACGAGAGGCAAGGCGGCCACGGAGGCCGGAAAAGAGAAGTAGGGGGTTCACAGCGGAACGCGATCAGGTTGACCTTGCTGCAACACACCTGACCGCCGGTTTGCGGCCGCCAACAGTAACGAACACGGCAACAAAACAGGCAAAGATCTCAATTCACTCTCAATGATATCAGGAAAAAATCCGCCAAGCCATACTTTCTTGATTCTACTCAGTGACTTGCGCGGCGGGCCGCGGCCTGCGCGCCCGCCTTGTCGCCGCACTGTCGCTTAGGACACCTGGATGAATCGCGCTTTCGCGCCTGTCCGGCGAGGCCCGCCCTCAGGCGCTCGCGTCGTTTAGCGCCTGTATGTCGGCTGGATCGAGCTTCAGCCGCACAGCCGCCGCGAGACTCTCCAGTTGGTCGAGCGAAGTCGCGCTTGCGATCGGTGCCGTGATGCTCGGGCGCGCGATCAACCAGGCGAGCGCCACCGCGGCGAGCGAACTGCCGTGGCGCTCGGCCACGTAGTCGAGGGCCGCGAGAATGCGAATGCCGCGATGATCGAGGTACTTTTCCACGCGCGAACCGCGCGCGCTCTTCGAAAGATCCTCCCGCGACCGGTACTTGCCCGAAAGAAAGCCGCTCGCCAGGCTGTAATAGGGCACGACCGCGAGCCTCTGGGCCATCGCGACCGGCTCGATATCGGCCTCGTAGGGTGCGCGGTCGTACAGGTTGTACTCGGGTTGGATGATCTGATACGCGGGCAACCCCGACCGCTTCGCAACCGCCAGCGCTTCTTCGATGCGCGCGCCCGTGTAATTCGACGCGCCGATCACCCGCACCTTGCCGGCCTCGATCAGGCGCTGGTACGCACCGAGCGTTTCCTCGAGCGGCACCTTCTGGTCGTCTTCGTGCGAGAAGTAGACGTCGATGTAATCGGTCTGCAGGCGGCGCAGCGAATCTTCCACGGCGGCCGCGATGTTTGCGGCGGACAGGCCGGGACGGCGCGAGTCCTTCGCGACCTTCGTTGCGATCACCACCTTGTCGCGCTTGCCGCTCTTCGCGATCCACTTGCCGATGATCGTCTCGGATTCGCCTCCGTGGTTGCCGGGCACCCAGGCGGAGTAGACATCCGCCGTATCGATGAAGTTCAGGCCGGCGTCGGTGAAGGCGTCGAGGATCGAGAACGAGGTGGCTTCATCGGCGGTCCAGCCGAAGACGTTGCCGCCGAACATGAGCGGGGCGACCTGCAATGACGAAGTGCCGATCCTGCGCAGTTCCATGGGACCTCCTGTAAAGGGCGAGCGGGAACCGTTGAGGATACGCCGCCGCGCGCCGGGATGCAGCGGGCCATACGGACCGCCGTGCGCGCCGGCCGAGGTGCACCGCTAAACCGCAAGCACGGGCTGCCGTAAACACGCTTGCAAACGGCATTACGCAGTCGCAGGTGCAAGAAAGGCGGGGAGCATTCTGCGGGGGGCGTTTTATGCACCGCGCAAATGAGGTCTCGATTGTTGGTGCGTCCCCTCAAGTTTTTTTTACCGACGCCGACAACCTTCACTGAGGCGGCCAGCAATGAAAGATTGCTTCCGCCGCGGCCATAGTGGCTTGTAACGGGCTCACAGCCCGCTTAGGAGAATTTCCATGCTCGGAATCAACAGCAACATCAACTCGCTCGTCGCGCAACAGAACCTGACGGGCTCGGGTAGCGCGCTGTCGCAAGCGATCACGCGTCTGTCGTCGGGTAAGCGCATCAACAGCGCAGCTGACGATGCGGCAGGCCTCGCGATCTCGAACATCATGCAGACCCAGATCAACGGTCTGAACCAGGGTGTGTCGAACTCGAACGATGGCGTTTCGCTGGTCCAGACGGCATCGAGCGGTCTGTCGTCGCTGACGAACAGCCTGCAGCGTATCCGCCAGCTCGCCACGCAAGCGGCCAACGGCTCGATGACCAGCAACGACCGCGCAGCACTGCAGCAGGAAGTCAGCCAGCAAGTTTCGGAAATCAACCGTGTCGCATCGCAAACGACGTACAACGGCATGAACGTGCTGAACGGCACGCTCGGCACGGTGTCGTTCCAGGTTGGCGCGAACGTCGGCCAGACGATCAGCCTGAACCTCACGCAAAACATGTCGGCGGCTTCGATCGGTAGCGGCGTGCCGCAAGCTGGCAACACGGTCGGCACGTTCACGGGCCTGACCCTGGATTCGACGGGCGCTTCGGTCGCCGCCTCGGCAGCAACCGTCACGTCGATCAATGTGGTCTCCGACGGCAGCGGCGGCTACACCTTCACGGACCAGAACAACCAGGCACTGAGCAACGGCGCGGTCACCACGCTGTTCACCGCCACGGGCGCCGCCAGCACGAACGGCAACGGCTTCCAGGGTTCGGGCACGGCGGTCACGCTCACGGCCGCCACCGTCATCACGGACGCGGGCTCGGCAGGTTCCGCCGCTGCGACCGCTATGGAGGCTCAGGTCAACGCCTACAACGTGCCGACGACGGTTGCAAGCGTCGACATCAGCACGGCAAGCGGCGCCAGCATGGCCATGGAGTCGATCGACAACGCGCTGACTACGCTGAACAACCTGCAAGCAACGCTTGGCGCAGCGCAAAACCGCTTCACGGCAATCGGCACGACGCAGCAAGCTCAGTCGACCGACCTGTCGACCGCACAGTCGTCGATCCAGGACGCCAACTTCGCGGCAGAAACGGCGAACCTGAGCAAGGCGCAAGTGCTGCAGCAAGCCGGTATCTCGGTGCTCGCACAAGCGAACTCGCAACCGCAGCAGATCCTGAAGCTCCTGCAGTAACAAGCTTCAGTAGCCAGGCGTTGCGTGCCCGGCCGCCATACCCGGCGCACGCAATGCAAGCCAATCGGGAGGAGCGCCTCCCGATTGGCGTTTTCCAGACCTGAACCGATTCACACTGCAACGCCGACGCACGGAGCCCCTTCATGTCCACCGTAACCAGTTCGACAGCCAGCACGATCGCGAGTACCGTTGCAGCCCAAACCGCCGCGAGCAACGCCGCTCTGCAGCAAGCTGCCCAGTCGATCGTCAGCGGCTCGACGGGCAACTCGTCGATGGATGTGACCTCCCTCGTCACGGCGCTCGTCAACGCCAAGATCGCCGGCCAGGCCGCCACGATCAGCGCTCAGCAGACCCAGGACAACACGGAAATTTCCGCGTACGGCGCGCTCTCCGCCGCACTTTCCGCGCTTCAGGCAGGCCTCGCGCCGCTCTCCAACGGCACGACCCTCAACGCCTACACGGCGACGACCAGCGGCACCGGCATTACGGCCACCGCAGGCAGCGGCGCAGCGGCAGGGTCGTATTCCCTTGACGTGAAGCAGATAGCGCAAGCCCAGGTGCTGACCTCGACGGGCTTCACCGCAACCCAGGCGCTCGCTTCGGGCTCCTCAACGATGACGCTGACCGTCAACGGCGCGAGCACCACCATCTCGCTCAACAGCACGAATAGCACCGTTGCTGGCATCGCATCGGCGATCAATTCGGCCACCAACAATCCCGGTGTGACCGCAACGGTCGTCAATGGCGCCGATGGTGCGCACCTCGTGCTGCACTCGACCTCGACCGGTTCGGCGAACGGCATCAGCATCGCGATCAGCGACTCGAATTCCGGCGACGCGTTGAACAGCCTGGCCGTGACGACGACGGCGGGCACGGCGATCACGAGCGCGAGCGCGACGTCTGCCAACCTCGCCGCGAACCAGTCGACGATCTCCAGCACGACCACGTGGACACAGTCCACGGCCGCTCAGGACGCCTATTTCACGATCGACGGCACGGGCGCCACCAGCTCGAACAACACCGTGACCTCCGCCTTGTCGGGTGTCACGCTGAACCTCACGGCAGCGGCCGTCGATACGTCGACCACGGGTAGCGGCGCACAAACGCTCACGGTCGCGCAGAACACGAGCGCCGAATCGTCAGCCATCAACAATTTCGTCACGCTGTACAACACGCTGGTGACGACGATGGCCGCGCTCACCTCGTTCAGCTCGACTTCAAAGTCGCAGGGCGTGCTGCTCGGCGACTCCACGCTGAACCTGATCCAGAATCAGCTCGCCACGATCGTGGCAACGGGCGTGAAGAGCGGCAACACCACGACGAGCCTCGCGGCGATCGGCATCACGCTGAATTCGGACGGCTCGCTCGCGGTCGATAACACCACGCTGAGCACCGCACTGCAGAATAATCAGTCGACCGTAGCCGCACTGTTCAATTCGACCAACGGCATTGCCGCGCAGTTGAACACGAACATTACGAGCTACACGTCCAGCACGGGCGTCATCACGACGCGTACCAACGCGATCAACACCGATCTGACGAACCTCTCGACACAGAAGTCGAATCTCGCCAACTATCAGACGCAGCTCACCAGCATGTACACCGCGCAGTTCACCGCGCTCAACACGCTGATGGCGACGATGAACAACAACCAGCAGTACCTCACGCAGCTCTTCGGTGGCTCGAATAGCGCCGGCGCGCTGGCGACCAACAAGAGCTAAGCGCATCCGGCAGGAGAAACGACATGGACATCCCCGCGCCCATCGATCGCATCTGGCAGATCACGAAAGACATCGAGCAGGCCGCGGCCGTCGGCGATTGGGAAAGGGCCGCCGAGCTCGCGAGCGAGCGCTCGCCTCTTCTCATGTCGCTGCCCGCGAAACAAACCGACGCGGCGCTCGACGTCCTCAGGCAGGTGCACGCGATCGACATGCGCATCGCTGCGGAGGCAGAGTCGGCGCAATCCGCGTTGAGCGCCGAATACCGGACGGCCATCCAGGCGACTCGCAACGTCAACCAATATCAACGCATTGCGCAGTTCTGAAGTCCGGACTTCGCCCCCCGTGCAGGAATAACGCCAACAATTGCGCCTTGCGGGGCGCATTCGCGTAGCTCGGCCCGCCTTGTGCGGGCTTTTCTTTGCGCGCCTGCGTTGCGCGGGCGTCTGGCAGCAACGGCTGACCACTCAGGCCTCCTTCCCGCCCCTTGCTCGCCCTCGAATTGGCGGCCGTTTTGACGTTACCTCGACGATTCGCCGCGAGGGAGCGCCACAGATAATTGCCAGACTCCTGCTACTTGCGGCGCAAGCACGCCATCGTCATGACTGCTCTCCTAACTCCGACCGAGACCACCGCGCCAGTCCCCGAATCGCAAATGGGACAAGACATCGAGTTGGTCATGCAGACCGCGATCGAACATCATCGCAACCGGGAATACGACGATGCAGCCGCGCTCTACACCGCGGTTCTCGGCGCGGATGGCGATCATGTCGACGCCAACTACCACCTTGGCGTGCTGTACATGCAAACGGACCGGCCAGCCGAAGCCGTACCGCATTTCGAATCTGTGCTCGGCCACACGCCGAACTTCCATCAGCTCTGGGTCTACTACTTCAACGCCCTTACAGCCAGCAAGCAGTTCGAAGCCGCGCGAGTCTCACTCGACCTGGCTCGGCAATGCGGTCTTCCGAAGGACGCCATCGATACCTTGACCGCGCGCTTGCCCCGGCAGGACGGCCAGACAGAGCCCCAACCCTCGTCCGAAGCTTCTCCGGTGGCAGCGTCGACAGAAGAGAAGCAGAAACAGGAAGCGCCGGACACGCCCGCAGTGAAGGACGATCCGCGCCGGGCAAGCACCGCGGAGTTCCGCGAGTTTGCCCAACTTTTCAATAGCGGAAAAAACGAGGCGGCGCTGAAATTCGCACGTCGTTTGACGGAGCAAAACCCGTCGCATGGCGAATGCTGGGTTGCGCTAACGCACGCCCTGCAACGCGCAGGCAAGTATGCGGAGTCAGTGGACACAGCCGAGCGTGCCACCACCCTGCTGCCCCGCGATCTCGCCGCCCAAACGATGCTGGCTGACGCGCTACATATCACGCGCCAAGCCCACCGAGCCATAGCGCACTGCCGCCAGGCGCTCGAAAAGCATCCCGATAGTGCGGCATTGAATCGCACTCTGGGGGCGGCCCTGCAGGTATCGGGCCGGGCCACCGAGGGCATCGCCCATATGCGGCGCGCCGTAGAACTGGCGCCGGACAACGCTCTTGAACTCGACGCGCTTGCTAACGCGCTGTCCGAAGACGGCCAGTACACCGAAGCGGAAAGCACCTTCCGGCGTGCGCTGGAACTCGCACCAATGCAGGCGGCAACTCACAGCAACCTGCTGTTCTGCCTGATGCACAAGACCGATCTCGATGCGCCAGGGGCGTTCGCCGAGTTCAGCGAGTTCGGCAAGCGCCAGGAAGCCCCCCTGCGCGGCCACTGGACGCAGCATACCAATGACCGCGACCCGTCGCGGCGCCTGCGGATCGGCTTCGTTTCGGGCGACCTGATCAATCACCCGGTCGCCTATTTCTTCCAGTCGGTCGTGGAGCACCTGGCGCGCGACACGAGCCTGTCAGTTCACGTTTACTCGAACTACTCGGTCACCGACGCCTTCACCAAACAGATCCGGGAACACGCGCACAGTTGGCACGAGGTCTTCGGCATGACTGACAAAGCGGTCGCGCAAAAGATCCGGGATGACGGCATCGATATCCTCATCGATCTGTCCGGCCATACCGGCCGCAACCGTCTCGTGGCCTTCGCGCACAGGCCCGCGCCGGTTCAGGTGAGCTGGATCGGCAATCCGGCCACGACCGGGATGACGTCAATCGACTATTACATATCGGACCGCTTCGTCACGCCGCTCGAAGAGTTCGCCGGCCGTTTCACGGAAAAGCTCGTGTTCCTGCCTGCGCTTGCGCCATTCAAGCCGTACGCGCAGGCGCCCGAGGTAAACGAGCTGCCTGCCTTGAAGAACGGCTTCGTGACGTTCGGCAGCTTCAGCCGCCTCGTGAAGATCGGGCCGGAAGTGGTGGCGCTTTGGGCGCGCGTGCTGCGCGAGATACCGAATTCGCGCATGCTCATAGGCGCGATTACGTCGATAGAGCAAATGAACAGGCTGGCCGAACTGTTCGTGCGCGAAGCGATCGACGTGAGCCGCATCAGTTTCATGCAGCGCAAGGGGATCGATGGCTATATGCAACAGCATCAGCAGGTCGACGTATGTCTCGACGCGTTCCCCTTCGCCGGTTCGACCACGACCATGCACGCCCTCTGGATGGGCGTGCCCACCATGACGCTCCCCGGCGTTTCGATGGCGAGCCGCGGCAGCACGGGGTGGCTCTCGCACCTCGGGCTCGACGAGGCATTCGTCGCGCGCGACAAAGACGACTTCGTGCGCAAGTGCGCGGCGCTGGCCAACGATCTGGACGCACTCGCTACGGTACGCCGCGAACTGCGCCAGCACTGCATGCAATCGCCCATTATCAGCGCGAGCACGATCGCCGACGCCGCTTCACGTGCGCTGCGCACCATGTGGCAGCGCTGGTGCGACGGGCTTGCGCCCGAGCATTTTGAAATCTTCGCGCAGCCGCAAGACGTCGCTGCGAAGCAAGTCATGGCCGAGGCTCGCGAGGCGCAGACTCACATCGCCCCCTCTGCCGGATCGATTACATCAATCGACGCCGTGGCCAACATACCCCTCGCGGCGAAACCCATCCGTATCGTCTGCGGCACCCGTCGTAACCGTGAACAGTTCTCGAATGAAACGGCACTTGGCCGCTCGCTGAAACTTTACGCGCATCTGCCCAACGTCGAACTCCAACTGTTCGACAGCAACACGCGTGGGCTGTCCAGCATCTACAACACCGCGATCGATGAGGCGAAGCAGCGCCCGGCTATCCTCGTATTCGTTCACGACGATGTCTGGCTCAACGACTTCTTCTGGACGGAGCGAATCCGCGAATCGCTGGCCCGTTTCGACGTGGTCGGTCTCGCCGGCAACCTGCGCCGCGTGCCCCGGCAGCCAGCATGGGCCTTCACCACGCCGGATCTGCAATGGGACGAGCGCAAGTACCTGAGCGGAACCGTTGGCCACGGCAAGGGATTCCCGTGCGAAATCGCGTCGACGTTCGGGCCTGCTGGACAGGAATGCAAGCTCCTTGATGGACTTTTGCTCATCGCGGACAGCGACGTACTCGCGCGCAGTGGCCTTCGATTCGACGAACAATTCAAGTTCCATTTTTACGACATGGACTTTTGCCGCCAGGCTGAACTCAGGGGCCTGAGCATGGGAACCTGGCCCCTGAGCGTCGTTCACGAAAGTGGCGGCGCCTTCGGGACATCCAGCTGGCACGAAGGTTACGCGCGGTATCTTGGCAAATACGGGGACTGACGCCGCACGGCGTGCAGCAATCGCATTACTTATCGGAAGAGAAAATCACCGGAGTTCACGTTGGACCAAACCCCTGTTCACCAGAACCACAACCCGGATTTGCTTGCCCTCATGCCCTTGGGCGCGAGGCGTGTGGTGGAAGTCGGCTGCAGTTCTGGCGCTTTGGCGCGCGAGTACAAGAAATTGAATCCGGCAGCGCATTACACCGGTACGGAAATCGTCCCTGCCTATGCCGAGATGGCGCGAGCGCACTGTGATCGCGTGCTCGATGTGAATATCGAAAAGCTGCCCGCCGAGCAGTTTCGCACGGACTTCGACGCCGACTGCTGGATCTTCGGCGACGTGCTCGAGCATCTCTACGATCCCTGGGCGCTGCTGAAGAAGATCCGTGGGTCAATGGACCGCGGGGGCTGTGTCGTTGCGTGCATTCCCAATGCGCAGCACTGGAGTCTGCAAGCTCGCGTGAGCATTGGCGATTTCCGCTATCAGGATTCGGGCTTGTTTGACCGGACACATATCCGCTGGTTTACGCGCGTCACGATGTTGGAGCTGTTTCGCGACGCCGGATTCGTGGTTGATGCCGGCAAGGCGAGGATATTCAACGAACCGCAGCGCGAAGCCTTTTTGCCCGTTATTCGCGCAATGGCGACTGCGGCAGGTGGCGATGCCAACGCAGCTGTTGAGGACGCGAAGCCGCTTCAGTATGTGTTTCGGGCACTCGTGCAGTGACCGGAACGGCAGCAATAAGGTACCGCGTGCGTCTGGGCCGGGGTGCGCGCCCGGCCCTTTCCGCCGCAATCATAAAGAGCAAATAGCTGCCGACTGGCAGTTTTGGTGCGCTCGGCTGCCTGGTCAGCATCCGAGCGTGTGACCGAGGTTCCGGAGCGGGGTCGCGCGCGCCTACCGATTAAGTTGAGGGGATCGATATCGCAAGGGATTCCATGAGTTTCCCGGGTACCTCTAAGAGAGCACCTGTTCAAGAGCGGTTTTCAAATATTGCGTAATCGGGCGCGACTGAACAAGCTCGAAGCCTTGCGCCGCGAGTCGTGCACGTTCGTCCTGCGATACCACCAGGCTCAACGCCATCTGCGGCAGTTCCTCATAGCTGCCAAATTTCACCCCGTTTGCCAGTGCAGCATCCTCCACAGGATCGGCGCTGTGTTCGCTAAGTACGGCACAACGGTTGGCCAGCAGATAAGCGATCCGCGGCATCTCCAGTACTTTGGCTTCGTAATAATGAACGTTCAGGACCAGTTTTGCGCGGCTGATCACTGCATCACGAGCCGCGCCGTAGACGCCGAACAAGGTTTCGACTCGGAGGCCCAAGGCGCGCATCTGGTCGATCGTTGCCTGGCGCCGCGCATTTATTGAGCCAAAAAAAAGTACGTCGATATCGGGTTGAGCCGCTAGTTCGATACGGGAGAGTTCGGGCACGTAGCCCACAGGGACAATTGCAGATACCTGCACGTCCAACGAAGCCAGTTTCGTAGCATTTTGTTGGTTATAGTCCCAAACCGTGTGCCGCCGCATCATCGCGAGCATCTCTGGAGGGAAGTGCAGCGAATCATGTTGCACCTGCTCGAAGTTGTAGAGTATTGCGTCGGCGGACAGTGGCAGTGGATAGTGCGGTAGCAGGTTGGCGCCGAGGACAATGTGCTGACGCTCAGGCAATTGCCCTTCTGCCGTTAGAACAGAGTCGTAACCCAGCGCTAGCAGCCCGTAGTGGAGTGTTTCGGCAATCTCATGGAAAGCTGCCGAGTGGACATATCCCGGCGGAGATACGATGGTGATGGCGAATTTCATGTCGATATTTCGTAGTTTGCAATTAAGTGTCCAAGGCCCATAGCCCGGCATTCTTCAGGACACCTCATGTCCCAAGGAAGCTCACCGTCAGTTCCAATCGAGTGAGCGAGACGCTGGACGGCCCACGGATCGGTGGGTTGGACTACCAAAACGGGGTGCCGCCGACGAGCACGCCCATCGCGTCACGCATCCGCCGCAAGCCCGAAGGCTCGCATGCGACGGGATTCGGTCTGCGCAAGGGCAAGCCCGGCTTCCGGCTGCCAGCCTAAGCGGCACGGTCAGCTCCCACACGGCTTGATGGCGTACAGCTCCATCAGCGCAGGCTGTGCGGGCGTTTTTCGGAGGTCCGCCACTTCGAATCCGCACTCGCCAAGAAGGCGCACGAGGGTCTCCCGGCTAAACAGGTGGCTATTCGCAATTTCCTGCCAGAACGGATTCGCGTTGCTGCTCTCCAGCAACTTCCAGACCGACGAATTGAACTGCGTCGCGCTCACGACCAGCACACCTCCCGGGCGCAACACGTCGTACGCCTTGCGCAGCGCCGCTCGCGGATCTGTCATTTGCGGCAGGACGTCCATCATGGTCAGGACGTCGACCACGATCTCGATCTGCAGGGTCGTGAAGTCGTGCTGCATCGCCATCAGACCGCGCTGTCGCATAGCGTTGACCGCATCGGGGTTCGTGTCGAGGCCGACTGCCGTGTAGCCGTAGTCCGATGCGGTCATGACGAGCCCGCCTCCACCGCATCCCACGTCCACCCAGTAGACCGGGGCTTCCCGTCGTGCGATCGCCTGGCCGTAGCCGCCCAGAACCTCCACGACTCTGTCGACTACGGGCACCCATTTCGCTGGATCGATGGCAGAAATGGCTGTGGTTCCGGCTTTGAGCAACGCGCGCCCAGCCTCGCTCCAGTGGTATCGCGCATGCACGTGCCGACAGGCCGGCGCGGTGCACTGCATCCAGGTGAACTCGGTCGGCAACGGCGCGCGCCATGCGGGCAGCGGGCGGCAATCGACCGCGCCTAGCGTCGTGCTTACGCTCTGGCAGAGGGGGCAGGCGCCGAACAGCGTGCGCAGCGCAGTGCTCTTCGATGGTTCCGAGACAGCGGAATCGCTCGCGGCAACGGGGCCGACATCGACGATGTCGACGTGCTCGAGCGCGCCGCCTTCATACTGCTTCTGCACCATTGCTTCGATGCCGCGCTCGAAGTTGCGCGTAAAGCGCAGCGTATCGAACAGCGGCTCTGTGAGACGATTGGCCTCGACCTTCGCGCGCAGGGCGGCGCGATATGCCGCGTCGGTGGCTATCTGCACGGCAATCCGGACCATGTCGTCACGATCGCGGCCGACGAGTTCAGGCACACCCAGCGCGTTGAGCAAGCTCTCACTCACCCGCGAAGAAAAGTGCGGGCCGCGTGCAGTGATCACAGGCACACCGGCCCACAAGGCGTCGGAGGTCGTCGTGTGACCGTTGCAGACCAGCGTGTCGAGCACGGCATCGACGAGCTGCAGGCGCGTCAGGTGATCGTGCGGATCAGCGAACGGCGCGAAGATCACTCGCGCCGGGTCGATGCCCAGGTTTTCCGCGGCGCGAGCGAGGTTCGCCATCTGGGCCTCGCTTTGTCCCAGCAGCCAGAGCACGGCGTCCGGCACGGACGCGAGCACGCGCATCCACAGCTCAAAGCTGCCGCGATCGATTTTGTACGACTGATTGAACGCACCGAAAACAATCTTGCCCTCGGGCACTCCATAAGCCGCGCGGGGTCCCGGTTTCGGCGGCGTCAGCCGCTTGCGGTCGTTGCACTGGTAGCTATGCGGCAGGCGGCAGAATTTTTCGATGTAGTACGGCGCGCTTGAATCGGGCGTAACCACGCGGTCGGAGACGATGTAGTCGATATGCGGACTGCCAGCGCTCCCTGGGAACCCGATGTAAGCGGCCTGCAGTCGCGCGGGCCGGTACGCCATGATGCCTGAGCGTCCGCCGCCGGTGTACAGCTTCAGGTCGAAGAGGATGTCGAGGTCGTCCTCGGCAATGCGCTCGGCGGCCTGGCGGTCGTTGAGCGCGTGAATCTCCACATGGTGCTCGACCGCATCGAGAAAGCGCTGGCGGTAATCCGAGACGTCGGGCACGGTGTAGTCGTAGGCGAAGATTTCGAAGCGCGAGCGGTCATGCGATTCGAGCAGGCCCGCCATCAGGTGCATGGTCGCGTGATTGCGGAAATCGCTCGACAGGTAGCCCACGCGCAGGCGACGCTCGCCGGGGGCGCGCGAAGTGCGCGCCGAACTCAGCACCAGGTCGATCGACGGCACTGTGCGCGCCACGTAGGCGCGGGTGACCGCGAGGTTGATGGCCTCGTCCGCGCACCAGGTGAGGTTCGTAAGCGGATATTCCTGAGTGGCGGCAAAGTGGCCTTGTGCGTACCACGCGAGCATTTTCTGCTGCAGAGGCTCGATGGTGTCCCATTGGCAGGTGTAGCGCGTCGCCACCAGCGAGGAACCGACGATGGTCGCGTCCTCGGGTGCGAGATCGAGGAGCTTCCTGAACGCGCGCGCCGCTTCGTCGAACTTGCCGACGTTTTGCAGGAATAGCGCCGCGCGAGACAGATAAGTGGGATTGGTGCTCACTTCGAGCTGCCGGTACGCAGCCTGCACGCCGTCCTTGAAGCGGTTCGCGTTGAAGGTCGTCGTGATGAGCGTGTCGAGGACCGTATCATCGTCGGGCGCTTCGGCGCGGGCACGTTCGAGACATTCCAGGGCCGCATCTGTGTCGCGCTCGCCAGCCAGCAGCGTGCCCGCGACGAGCCAGTTGCGCGATCCAGCACCCTTTTTTGCCGCGTAGCGATAGGCGCCGATGGCCTCACGAATCCGGCCACACAGACGCAAGGCTTCGGCCTTCAGCGTGAGGAGGCCCAGATCTTCGGGGTGTAGCACGAGCCTGCGCTCCAGTTCCGGCAGCGCCGCGGCAGCCTGGCCGCCGTTTATCTGTTGGAGCAATGCCGCGACAACCACTTCGCCGTTTGCCATTTCGTGCGTGACAGGAGTTACAGGTAAAGGAAAAAAATAAGCGAGCGGCGCGGCTGGCGCACCACTCGCCCAATCGCATCACCCGGCACATTTTGTCCATCATCATACGGACGCCACGTGCCGGGCAATGTCGAGCTTTGAGGCCCTTTTGGGCCCCTGTTTTACAGATTGAGGTAGGAGAACTGCGTGGTGCTCAGCGAGTTGATCTGCGCAGACGTCAAGTAGCCGGACTGCGTGGCGTTCAGGCCCGCGATCTGTGTGGTCGTCAGTGCCGCCACGTTCAGGTTACTCACCTGAGCGCTCGTCAGCGCATTCAGATCCGTCACGGACAGCCCCTGGATCTGGCCGGTCGAGAGACCGGTCGCCAGTTCGGCCGTCGAGAGGTTCTGGGCCTGGAGCGTCGTCAGCGCGCCCATCTGGCTCGACGAGAATCCATTGACCAGCTGAGCGACCTGTGCGTACTGCAGTGCAGAGACCTGGCTCGTCGACAGCATGCTCGTGGTGAGCGACGCGACGCTGGTACCGAGCGCCTGGATGTTCGCCGTCGAGATCGACTGCGTCTGGGCGGTGTTGAGGCCGCTGAGCGCTTCGATCTGGATCGTCGACATCGCGGCGACTTCGGTCGTCGACAGCATGCCAACGGTGAGCGACGCCACTGCCGTGCCCATCTGCTGGATCGTGCTTGTCGCGAGGACCTGGGTCTGCGCGGTAGTCATGCCGGTCAACGCTTCGATCTGCGTGTACTGCATCGCGGCAATCTGCGACGTCGAGAGCATTGCCGTGGTCAGCGACGCGACGTTCGTGCCCAGCGCCTGAATAGTCGTCGTCGAGATTGCCTGCGTCTGGGCCGAGCTGAGGCCCGTCAGCGATTCGATCTGCGCGGTCGTCAGCGCTGCCACCTGCGCCGTCGAGAGCGACGACGTCGTGAGCGAGGCCACTGCCGTGCCCAGCGCCTGGATGGTCGCCGTCGAGATCGCCTGCGTCTGCACCGAGCTCAGCGTGCCCGTCAGGCTTTCAAGCTGCGCCGTGGACATTGCC
>NZ_JAYMRY010000053.1:0-40400 GCF_038900695.1 Paraburkholderia sp. JHI2823
GCCGGATCAGGTCGTCGACGAGCCGTTCTGAAACAACAACGGGGGCTTCATCACCCCCGTTTTACTTCGTGCCTTGAACATCATTTAGCTTGCTCATTGCCCCATCGATTTACGTGCTCACGCTCACTTGAGCCGACCAAATTGCACTGCTTTGATTGTGCATTGCTAACACGGAGCTCATGTGACCTCAGCGTGTAGAGCTGATGCCATGCAAAGGAGCCACGCAGCAAAGCGTCCGTGATTGATCTTGCTACTCGAAGAAGAGGCCTCGCGCGCGGGATCGTGACCGAATTGCAATACGATCCGCGCGTTTTATCACAGCGCGGCAAACACAGTTCGACAGTGAGCGCCCGGCCGACCTATGCGGCAGACATCCTGCCGATGTGCGCCGCGACCTTGAAGCGGGAACGCTCGACTATGCTGCGGCGTAAGCCGACCGACGGTTCGCTGCCGCAAACTGGCAACACAACTGGGCACGCCCTTCATCGTGCTGCCGCATATCTGGTTGACGCACGCCGCATCAACTCGATAGCCAATTGGGCCCAACGATCCTGTGACCAAGGCCGCCGAATCGGGCTGTGCGTGAGAGCGTGTATCACTTTTGTAAAGGGTTACAGAGTGAACAGATGTACGCACGCAGAGTACGACGAACTGCAAGCTGCCACGTTTTCCGCGACCATTCTGTATCTGGCCAGTCGGCCGAAGCGATTGGCTCAAATTCCGCTCAAAGCCAGCAGCACGAACTTTTCTTTGCGTCCGGCAGATCGATGACTCGGGACTCGATGGCGTCGTCGAATCCCGCCCGCGCAGGCTCACTTCGCCGGTATCTCCCTGATCCGTAAAGGCTACGGCCGCTGCCTGTAGCCGGACTGCTGTTGTCGCCGGGCTCCACACGCACGCCAGCGAGGCGCAGCACACGGACCAGCTACCCGTGCCTAATCTCGACACGATCGCCGCGCGTTCCTAGCTATCTGGTTCCCGTGAACGCCGAACCGCTGAGCCAGTACGACAAGTGCGCCTTCGCATCGAACCGGAGGCAATGCCTACCTTTTCCTTGGGCCGCTGATGAATGCGCAAGCCATCTTTTCATCGCACTGGTTTTCCCCCACCATTCGTGAAGCTCAATAATCAGTCGATACCCTCCCCCCCGATGGGCGGGCAAATTCCCCTATATGAACGGCCCCTTTTGCGCTAGGTTTCTCATGTACTGACAAGCAGGATAGGTTGCAGCTCTATATGCGACCTTGTTGCAGCCATGCTGCCGCTGCGGGTCCCTATGAAATCCGCTGACTCGTGCCTCATTCCACCTAAGAGCTCGAAGCTCGTTGGAATTTCCAGGTTTCACAAGTCCCGGTCCTACCTGTGCTGTCATTACACTCAATTGCCAACGCAACTTTTGACGGACTATCCTGTTTCAGAGAGCTGCTTGTTAAAAGACAACGACTGTTCAAACTGGCTTCGTGCTCACGTGATCCTTGTTGTAGGGGCGATCGTGCGCAAGCATTGCCCAGATGATTCGTGCCATCTTGTTGGCGAGCGCGACTGCGACGATCTTCTGTGGTCGCCGCTTTTTAAGCTGATCGAGCCATTCTCCAGGCTGTTTCGCGTGAGACAGAACGCTGCGGGCACCATGAATCAGCAAGGTTCTCAAATAGGTGTCGCCGCGCTTGCTTATGCCCAGCAGCTTGACTTTGCCACCGGTTCCAGTTTGCCCGGGGACCAGACCGAGCCAGGCAGCAAATTCACGTCCCGACCGGAAGGCTCGGGGATCACCCATGGTCGCCGCAGCCGCCGTTGCGCTCAATAGCCCAACGCCGGGTATCGCAGCAATCGCCGTGGACGCCGCGTCCTGCCTCATCCAGGCATGCAGCCGTCGTTCGATGACCAGGATTTGCTCATCGAGCGTGGTCAAGCCATTCCATTGTTCGCGCAGCGTATCGATCAGCATGGCCGGCAAACACTCTGACAGCTTGGCCAGAATGGCTGTTATTGCCTTGTCTAATGCGCTCCGACCCTTGCCCATGACTTCACCATATTCGGTCAGCAGTCCTCGAAGGCTGTTGATTTGCATCGTACGGAACTTCACCAGTTGCTGCCGCATGCGATGCAGTGCGAGGACTGCTTGCTGATCTTCGGTTTTGACGGCCACGGCCTTACTGGACATCTGAACTGCCATCCAGATCGCCCGTGCATCCGCCGGATCGTTCTTGTTACCGATGTTGAAGGCCTTGACGAATTTCGCGGGCATCAGTTTGACCTGGTGCCCCATTTTCGTCAGGGCGCGAGCCCAGTGCTGAGCGCCGCCACACGCCTCCATTCCGATCAAGCAGGGCGTGCAGTTCGCGAAATGCTCGAGAAACGCTGTGCGCCTGATCGATTTGTTAACAACCTCCCCGGTGTCGGGATCGATCCAGTGCTTCTGCATCACGTTCTTGGCGATGTCCACGCCGATGGTCGTATAGTTCACTTTGGATCCTCCGGTTGCCTGTGAAGATCTCATGATCTTCCAATCTGGGCACTCTGATGCCGTCGGCCCGTGAGGATCCGCCCCCCCGCAGGCTCCTTCACGGTAGGCGGCGGGGCCGTTCATATCATTCCACCTGTGGGCACCTCAAAATCCCCCACCTAGAGACTAGAAGGTGTTATGCACTTTTGTTAAGGGATGCAAAGTGGACGAGCATAAGCACGGAGAACACGACGAAATGCAGACCTGCCAAGGTTTCGGGCAAGCGCTCGTAGTCTCTGGTCAGTCGGCGGAAGCGGTTAAGCCAGCCGAAGCTGCGTTCCACCACCCAACGACGCGGCAACAGTACAAAGCCCTTTTTCGCCTCCGGCAACCTGACCAATTGAAGGTCGATGCCTTCATCGAGCGCGGCCTGTGCAGGCTCTTCGCCGGTGTAGCCCTGGTCAGCGAACGCGATTTTCACTGTCTGCCCCGTGGCCTGCTGGACCTGTCGCGCCAGTTCACCGACCTGTGCACGCTCCTGTTCGTTAGCCGGCGTCACATGCACCGCAAGCAGCTGCCCCTATGTATCTACCGCCATGTGCACCTTGCTCCCTTTCTTACGCTTGTATTCCTGCCTTCGCGGCCGCGAGTTCCTGCGGATGGTGTTTGCGCTTGTTCATGTAGAGGCGAACCTGTTGGTCGGTGATGCGGGTTCCAGACATGTGCTGACCGCTTCTTATTTAAGAATCGATCAGCCATCCTATTGCCCCGCCGACGCGGCGCCGCCGGTGGTTCGTCGTCTCCGGCGGCTACGCCGCCTCCGACTCCTCACCACCGGCCAAAACAAACGTCAACGACCGGCCAACATAATTGGCGCCCCCCACGAGGGCTCGCACAATCGGTGTAGTGCGCGGTCCATACTGTCGATGCAGTTCTGCAAATGGGTTCGACGCGATCATCCCCTAGTCATGCAGCCACCGGACATATCGCTCGATCAGGAGGGTCCGGTGATAAAGGATGTGCGCCTGCCACTTGAGACTATGTTCCTTCAGCCATTGCTTTAGGATTGAGATGTCCGGTGATGTAATCGCGCCGTGGTCCGTGAGAAAGCTATTGAAGTTGCGCAGAATGCCCGCATAGTTCTTGTGCGTTGCCGGATGGCGAAAACCTTGCGCCCGCAAAAATCGCTCGATGAGTGCTGCATCGATGAACGGTAAATGAGTCATGGCAAACTTCCTCCTGGCAGATCCAGTCCGATGGATCGCAGATCCTCGGTCGCGAGCTTCAGATAGGTTACGGTCGCGCCCGCAGACGTGTGACCCAACACGTCGCCGATGATCTTTAGCGGCACACCAGTTCGCAGCAAGCTCACGGCGCGAGCGTGGCGAAAGGCGTGAGGGCCCTTCCTTCCTTGCGGAGTGACTCCGGCTGCTCGCAGACGAGCACTCGTAATGCAGTTGAGGATCGATCCGTTCTTGAACGGGCGGTGTGGCACCTGGATGCGCAGGAATACCTCTCGATGTACGCTTGGCGGTCGCGCCTTCTCCACATATCGGAGCACGGCTTCGCCAGGTTCGCGTAGCAATGGCAGCTCGGAGTAGGTCCCGGTCTTTGTGTGGCGCACACGAAGGACGTCACGCTTCCAGTCGATGTCCTCCAGGCGTAGATTGACGACTTCTGCAGCCCGCAAGCCGTAGGTCGACAACAGGGTCAAGATGGCGTAGTCGCGCAGGCCGACCGGAGAGAGATCCTTCCGAGTCACCTCCAGTACTCGCTTCACTTCTTCTGTCCGAAGAGCGACTGGGATGCCTTCGAGCTCATAGATGCGCGGCCCAATCACAGTGCCAGCGAGATCAATCGCAGTTCGGCCCGTGCGCCACAAGTAGCGAAGAAAATCACGGAGGCAGACGGTTCGATCTTCGATGGAACCGCGCCGCAGCCCATCACAACATTGCTTCAAGTGCGCGTCAAGTTCGCGAACGCTCAAGTCCGTAAGACCCTGCTGGTCTGCGCGCTGCCCGAGTGAAGCCAGGAATTGCAACGCATGCTTTGCGCGCTTGGCTCGAGTCAGTGGGTGCAGTCCGCGTAGTTCGCGCAACCATGTGTCGTAGTCCCTAACGATGTCTCGATGAAACCCTTCGAGCGCGGTGCTTGGTGGGTCCGGGACCGGCCATGCACCGCGCACAAGACGCAGCATCATATTGATGGCACCGGTGTATCGATGTCGCCACTGCTGGAACGGTGGCAGCTTGCTGTACCGTTGCCGCGATAGTCGATATTGCCCCCGTAAGAACCGTGTCAAATGTTCCGAGCGGACGGTTTCGATAGACAGTCCATTGCGGTTGCAGTAATTCAGTAACTGACGCACGCGAGCCGGATACCACTGCTGGATCCGTAGGGAGTATCCCTCGGCCCTCAGGTGTGCCAGCAGTTTCTCGATCAACAACTCATCAGTTGATAGCGGAGCGGACATAGGAACCTCCTCGGACAAGACCAAGCCTGAGGATGCCACGTGCCCGTAATGGTAAGCACAATCGCGAAAAAATAAGGCCCGCCGGCGGACCCGACAGTTTCCTTCCGATTATGGCTTCCTTGAGATTAGGCGAGGAAGCCCAGGTTGACTATGGCGAGGGCGCCCTGACCAAGGTCCCGGGCACAAACCGCTACCGCAAGCCGCGGCTGTTCGTGATGACGCTCCGCTACTCGCGGCGCAGCTTCCGCCGCGTCGTGTGGAAGTCCAGCAAACAGGTCTGGGCCGAACTGCACGAGCAGGCCTGGCGCCACTTTGGTGGCGTCACGCAATACGTCGTCCTCGACATTCTAAAGGAAGGCGTTGTCAAACCGGACCTGTACGAGCCGGAGCTCAATCCGGTGTATGCCGCCATGCTCGCTCACTACGGCGTGGTGGCGGACCCAGCCCGCGTACGAGAAACAGCGCGTTGTCGCTGTCGGCGACGAACTTCAGGGTGTGTAGCTCGAAGCAGGCTTGACGGGGCACTTTCGGATTGAAGGACCAGTCGAAGTCGGTCAAGGTTTTGCGCTCGTCCAGTCCGGATTGCTGGAAACGCCGTTCGAGCAGCCGGGACTGCCGGCGATCGAGCTCGTCCTGCAGAATCATGGAGAAGGTTTCGAGGAACGGCTGCTGACTGGCCTGGGCCTGCAGTACCCGGGTTTCGAGTGTCGCGCTGATGCCCGACAGGCGAAGTTCGCGCAGGGCGCGGTCGATTTCAACAAGGCTCATGCTCAAGAGAGATCTCCGTGGGGTGATGGCATGGCGGCGCTATGCTTCGCGCCGAGGGTGAACAGGTCGGCATAGTCGTCGCCGTCCCGGATGAGGTGATGTTCCTGAGTCAAGGGCAGTTCGCCCTGGATGGGCGCGTCCAGTTCAGCCAGCGCCTGCTCCAGCAGACGCTCGGTCAGCGCCTTGACGTGCTTGTAGCTGGGCACGCCTTCTCTCATGGCGATCTCGCAGGCGGATTCGATCAGGCGGCGGGGGTAGCGCCGGACCAGGCCAACGATGCCCCAGAGCTTGCGCTGACCGACCCGGCCTTCGGTGTCGAACAGATGCTGGCACAGGCGCTCGGCTGACGGCCCGATCGTCCTGGCCTGCGCGAGGATGCGGCGCGTTTCGCGGGAGGGATTGAACGGACGCTCGTCCTGCGGCAGTACCACCGTTCCCGGCCTCTCGGCCAGAATGTGGGTGCGCAGCAATGCCTGTGTCTGGAGGTTGCGGATTTCCAGGCGCCGGGCAAATTTACGCACCAGCTCCTGGCTGCCGATGGGAGCCGGTCGGGCTGCGTAGCTGCTGTGGTCCACCCGTACGCAAGTGTCGTCGCAGACCGTGTAGACCTTGTCGGTGAAGTATTCGAAGTTGCGGGCGGGCAATGCGCGCAGATGGGGGCGCTCTTCCTCGAACATCGCCTGAACCTGGCGACGCGTGCTGCCGTGAATTCTTCTGGCTGCCCAGTTCGATTCCCATTGATCGAGGAAGGCGTTTTGCTCCTCGATCGACTCGAACCGGCGTCCCTTCAGGGCCGTACCCTGGGTATGCTGGATTGCGTTCTCGACGGTACCCTTGCGATTCGGATACGGTGTCGGACTCGACATAGCGCACCTTCATACCCTGCAGGGTGGCGTTGTAGGCGATGGCCTTCGCAACGTGGCTCTTGCCAGTGCCAGGTTTGCCGATCATGTTCGCCGGCTATGCCGTGGAAACGCGCGCCGATCAGGACCGGTTGCTCAAGGCTCTCGTTGAGCCTGAACTCCTCGTGCTTGACGATCTGTTCCTCGCCAAACGCATTCCCGATGCCGCGGCCGAACTGCTGCAGACCCTGGTCCATCAACGCTACAAGCAGCGCCGCAGCATCCTCGTCACGTCCAACCGCATCGTCCAGGATTGGGGGGCGCTACCTGCGCGACAGCACCATGGCTTCGACGATCCTTGATCGACTGCTCATCGCTCCAAACTTCTTGAGTTCGAAGTCAAGAGCTATCGCCTGCGGGAAGCTGCCACCAGACTTGCCGTCACTGAGGAATCCGACGCATAATCCGCTCGTCCTGCCAGGGGGAATTTAGCCGCCCACAAATGGAGGAGTTTGAACTGCCCATCCGGGCCTCCCCCACATGAACTCCCGGGCCATCCCCCCCGCGGGGCCACCAATAGAGGTACAGACTCGTAAAAGTGTTCTTCAGGTCCTCCCACGTGCATTCCTTTTCCGAGGCAGCGGCAGCCAGCGCCGCCGCCCCTACCAGCGCAGCAGCCATCACCGCACCACAGAGCACCATCTTTAACCTTTCCATAACTGTTTCCTGTTCGGATAACGTTAAAATCGCTAACCACTTTCGATTTATATCACTCACCGTACTGCCAACCACAAACTGCGCCGCCCTTCGTGCAACCGCCAGAAGAGGGCATCAAATATACCTGACTTAATCCGATCCGCTGACCCGCACATTTATTCCAGACCAAAGCAGCTGGAATATTCCGAACACTCCCCGCAGCTTGATGCCCGACAGAGGTTCAACCCCTCGCTCCCGCAAAGTTCCCTGTAGAGAAATCTCTTCCACTTCATGCCGTGAACGTTCCTTTCAGCAAGCGTCGGAAACCAGTAATTGAGCAGCGCTGACAATTCGCCGCGCGAAGGAAGGCGCAACTCCTGCCACAAGTGTTTGCTACCTGCGCAAGCGGATGCCAGCGTGTGCGAGATGCAATGGATCTCGGTCGTTGTGCCTGCCGCCGGATTGGCGTGCGCCTTTAACAACACTACAAGAGCAATGTCGTCATAAGACGGTCGTCTTTGTTTCTCCGAAGCGGACGCGCCAAAGTCAAGACCTAGCGAACTCTCGGCATCGGGGAACCAGCGAGCAAGCAGCCAGTGTATCTCTTCGGCGTGCAGTCCGGGGATAGGCAATCTCTCCGTACCGCCTTCGTCGACCGCCGCTGCGAGAACGCCGGCGACCGCAAGCACCGTCAAGTCATCGGGGTCTGTCGCATGGCGCATCAACGCCGCGTGGTAATCCATAAAGACTCCTCGCTTTCTCACACTTCACCCGTAGCATGTGTGTAGCACCCTTTCGGACATATCTTTGCACATGCCGTGCAGCCAACACAGAGACCACGATGCGCAATTGTCATGACCTTCTTTTCATGCTCGCCCTCGTCTTCATCATCGTCTTCATCCAGTGGAACATGCTCGCCCTCCTCATCGACGCCTAACAGTTGAAGGACGCCGCGAGAACACACCCTGAAGCATCGCCCGCAACCGATGCATTTTTGTTCATCGAGTGAATCTACAAAGTGAGGCACCCAGACCTCTCCGCTTGGGAGTACTACACTAAACAGATGGCTCATCTCGAGCTCCGGAAGTTGAATCGCGAGCCGAAACTGCGGTCTGACGCGCCCGCATCAGCGCGGCATGCGCGTCGTGACAGCGTTGCGCGACCACCATTATCTGCTCCCAACCCGTTGGCAGATCTTCTGACAGATCATGCAGATCCATCTTGGCCTGCATGGCCCACGCGTTGAGTTTTTTAAGGCGCGTTTTAAGTTCCCGCTGATCATTAGTCATCCTGTCCTCCTTATCGGACGACGCATTACAGGCGTCACTGGCAACAAGAACCGTCCATACTACGGAGATCGGTTTTAGCCCAGGGGCGACTCATCGTCGCCTGCAAAGTCGTACGATCTGCCACGTTCCCTGATGAGAACCTTGCGCAACCACGGAGGCGGCGTTCCTTTCAGAACCCCGCGCAGCTTGATCAGAATGTCTTCGATCGGCAACGGCTGCGGCACTTTCACTGGATGGACCTTAAGCGCTACGACGCGCGCAGCCGCAGTACCGCCTATGGCCGCGACAAACAACATCGCGCAGTCGCGGATCACTTCGAGCTTCGGCGCAAATTTCTCATCATCGCCGTCCGGCACCTGCTTCTCGCCGAAATCAAAAACCTGTAAAAGCGTATGCCCTTCCGTCGTCACATCGTAGACTGCAATGCTTTTCGCCCAGCCAAAATGAGCGTCGATGTGCACTTTGTCCTGTGTCGCAAATGCGATCTTCATGCGCTGGCCACCTCATCACGTTCAAATTACGGCATATAACATCCTTCTCTTAAACCTAACCCTGAATCGAAACATCAAGGCCGCCCGATGATTGCGGCAGTTTCCACTCGCCGGGATGAGGTTGCGGTATCCTCTCGATCATGACGTTGGCGATCTCGAAAATAAGATTCATCGTGCCGCGATAACCTACCTGGCAACGATGGGCGTTCCCCACGCGGTCAAATACCGGAAAGCCCGCGCGCATGAGCGGCTTTCCGAGGCGAGCGGCCATCTGCCTGCCGTGCGAGTGCGTGATCAGCAGGTCGCAATGACTCGCGCCCCGTTCCATGTCCTCCAAGTCCCCCAATATGACTTCGCTTGCCGGCAAGAGCGCATGCGATGCCGAATCAGTGGTACTAATGCAAACAGATAGTTCCGCACCCATTTCACGGAGCAGCGAACCGATCGAAAGCAGCAGGTCAGGCTCTGCACCGATCGCCGCCTTGAGACCACCAGTATAAAAATGGCTGTCGAGCATCGCATCCAGTACTTGGCTGCGCTGCCGGAGATATCGCGCCGGGACTGCACGCCCCGAAAGGTGTGCAAGGCGATGCAAGAAGCGGTCGTTCGGCTCCAGCCCCGTTAGTCGCTCGAAGATCTCGAATGGCACGCCGGCAATCGCTTCGACCATCTCAGCGGCGTCGCGCGTTTGCTCACCTACGCCAATTGTGAATGACGACGCCCCCCCGGCACGGATCTGATCAACCGTCGTTCCGCCTAGCGTCGTGCCACGCCACACAGAATCAAGGTGGCCGTCGAGGGACCCGGAAACATCTGGAAGCACGATTGGCTCCAGCCCGAATGCGCGAATAATCTCGCGAAGCTCGTCGATGTCGCCGGGCGATAGATGACTGCCCGGCACTAGATTGATCTGCTGACGTACCGTCGGCAACGGCTTCACCAGCGTCTCGACGATCGCGGTTACAGCGCGCCTGTAGCCGTCCTCAAAGGCGCCCACATAGTCCGGTGTGGAAACGAGGACAAGTTCAGTATCGTCGAGTTCACGCTTGCGTTTTCGCACCATCGCAAGATGCCCCTCTAGATCCTCGCCGTTCGTCTCAGTCAGGCCCGTCGTGCAGAGCACAATCATCTTAGGCGCCGCGCGCTTGCGAATGTTCATCAGCGCTGTCTCTACGTTCTCGTATCCGCCGAGAATCGCGGTGACCTCGCTCATCGCCGTTGTTTGCAGCGGAATGGCTTCTTTGAAATGGCGCACCAGTAGCACGAGCGCGAACGACGTACAGCCCTGCGAGCCGTGCATTACCGGCACACATGCGTCAAGCCCCATCGCTGCGTAGGTCGCGCCGAGCGGTTGACTCATCTTTAACGGATTAACGGTACAGGCTTTTTCTGACTCGACGACTATCGCCATGATATGTGCCCCACTGTGAAAATCAACTCGATACCGCCGCGCGGAAGTTACAATCGTAGTCCTCGCAGTCTGCTCCCTGACGAACCGGATCGCTGTGCCCGGAAAACCCAAGAATCCCCTCGCGATGCACTACGCCTTCGTCGTTCCACGGCGCAGGAATACGCACCTGCTGCCAGACCGGGTTATGGATTGCACGGTCGATCTCCTGCATCAATTTGACAATGCCGTCGTAGCCAGCGTATGGATGGTGTCGCTCCTGATTCACATCGAGCCACGGCATGCGCGCCTTCAGCGCGACAAACTGCGAGCGCCCGCCGGACAGCATGATGTCGGCCTTCGCATCCAAGAGCATGGTGTACATCTCGCGTGCCGTCAAATTGTCGATCATGCGCGTGTCATCGCCCATCAGGTCCTTGATTCTTTCCTTGTCTCCCTCCGTGCTCTTCTTCACACTAGTGCCGACGATCTCGAGCCCCGCCTCTTGCAACGCCGCGACCACTGACCATGACTTAACGCCGCCGGTGATGAGCAGCACACGTTTGCCATTGAGCCGCTGCCTGTACGGAGCAACGCGCTCCCATACACGGGCCTCTTCTGCCTTGACAAGGTGCTCGGTGCGCACGATGAGCTCCTCGGGTGCTCCCTGCTCCACCAGTAGCCTCGCAACCCGGCGCAACGCGTCGCTCATGTCGCCAATTCCATAGAATGAACCCTCGAGGTATGGAATACCGTAGCGCTTCTGCATTTTTGTCGCGATGTTGAGCATCGACTTGGAGCACACCACCATGTTGACCTTCGCACAGTGCGCGCTCGCGATCTCGTTATAGCGGCCGTCTCCCGAAATGCAGGACAGGATCCGGATGCCGAGCGCCTCGAACAACGGCTTTATCTGCCACAACTCGCCCGAGAGGTTATATTCACCGATAAGATTGATATCGAATGGCGTCTTGTACGCCGGCTCGCGCGTGCCGATCACGTAATCGAGGATCGCCTCCCCTGCGAGCTTGTTGCCTAAGTTTTTGGATCCTGCGAAGCCGGGCGCATTCACCGGTATGATGGGCTTACCGAACTTTTCCGACGCGTGCTTGCATACCGCGTCTATGTCGTCGCCGATCAATGCAGTCACGCACGTCTGATAGACAAACACGGCGGGCGGACCGTATTTTTCGAGAATTTCACGCAGACTCCTGAAAAGCCGCCTCTCGCCGCCATAGACTACATCGAGTTCGTTGATATCGGTTGTGAATGCAGTGCGGTAGAGGGTGGGCCCAGACGATGCCGAATGGCGGTTGTCCCAAGAGTTGCCTTCGCATGCAATAGGCCCGTGCACCAGGTGCGCGACGTCGACCACGGGCTGCAATGCGATTCGCGCGCCGTCGAATGCGCATCCGCCAGCGGCCGCCCCCGGCGCAACCTGCTTCGAACAGCCTTGCTTGCGCTCCTTTTCGCTCTTCGCCAGGTTCTTTGCGCAACCCGGTTCGTTGAAGAATTCGACAGCCGTCGTCTTTAGCAACATCGTGGAGTCCCGACAATAGAGTCCACGACCACACGCAAATTGCGTACCACCATCGCAGCCCAAGTTAACGGTCATAGCGGCGCTATGCCGAAGCAGGATTTGTCGTCCTTGTTACCTGCGTTGAAGAAGTTGAACCAATCACTACAGTGATGCGACAGGGAAGAGGCTGCCGGTAGTCTTCTCGCCCAGTCTCTCCAAATTCATGCGCGCAACCGCCGCGGCCGTCAGAAGCGGCGCAGTTTGATGCCGTGCTTACGCAGCGCGTAGCCGATCTGCCGCGGCGTGATATGCAGGAGTCGTGCGGCCTTCGCTTGTACCCACCCACAGCGCTCCATTGCCCACACAAGCTGTTCCCGCTCGCTCCCCGGCATGTCGCTACCGCTTGGCGTCTCGAAGCTACCCCCCTTCCATTCACCGGCACTTACGTTCGCCATGGCATTCGGCATTTCATTGTTTGGAGCGTCCAACGAGCGGGTAGGACGAACAGCGTCTTCTCGTTCGATGTAATGCAATTCTTTGCTAAGGCACCGGCCTCCCTCACACAGAAAGGAAAAGCGATCTATCGTGTCATCATCCACCATTGTCGCGGTACGCTCAACGCAATTTTCCAGTTCGCGCACATTACCTGGCCAGTAGCAGTTGGACAGAACCCGAAACGCTTGCTCACTGAAATGCAGAGACCGACGATTGTCGCGGTTAAAACGATCCAGAAAGTGCTGTGCCATTGCCGGAATGTCCTCACGGCGTTCGCGCAGCGGCGGCAAAAGGACGCTTACGACGTTGATGCGGTAGTAGAGATCCGCCCGAAATTCCCCCGCCTTCACCATTTGTTCCAGGTTGCGGTTCGTAGCAACGATCAGCCTAACATCGACTTTCACCGGGGTAGTGCCACCCACCCGCTCGAACTCGCGTTCCTGCAAAACGCGCAACAATTTGGCTTGGAACGACGGCGAGATGTCGCCGATCTCATCGAGGAAAAGTGTCCCGCCGTGTGCCAGTTCGAATCGCCCCTTGCGTTGAAATTGCGCACCCGTAAACGCTCCCTTCTCATGACCGAACAATTCGCTTTCTAGCAGTGTTTCTGTGAGCGCTGCACAGTTCACTGAGATGAACGGCTGGTCCTTGCGCGGGGATAACCGATAAATCGCGCGCGCGATCAACTCCTTTCCAGTTCCGCTCTCGCCGCGCAAAAGCACAGTCGTGCGCGTACGTGCTACTTGATGAACTTGTGAAAAGACGCGTTGCATGGGTGCAGATTCCCCGAGCACATTGTCGATGTGATACAAAGGCCGGTCAGCGTTGACCTCTCGTCTCGTCTCCTGTCGCGCGGTTTGGTCCATCTGACCCGACGCACGATCGAGCAGAATTGCCTGCCCCATCGGCGCCGCGACGACCTTCATGAGTTGGAGGTCACTAGCGAAGGCGCGCTGTCCGTCAGTATTCTCACAGAACGCAACAAGTACGCCGAGCGGCCGCCCTTCGTACCTGATCGGCGCCCCGAGCAGTGCCACATGCTCCCCTTCCAATTCGTCGAAGATTTCGATGCTGTCCACGAAGAGTGGTTCGTCCCGCAATTTCGCCACCACACCGGCCGAATCGTTCGCGTGTATTCGCCCCAGCACCCCGTCATGGGGCAGGAAACGAAGACGTTCACGCCAGTCCCCTGACAACCCCGTGCCACACACGCCGCCCAGATGGCCGCCTGGTTCGGCGACCGCAATAAACGCGGAGCGCCATCCACACGCATATGACAAGTAACGCAAAGATCTCTCCAACGTCCTTTCGGTATCTCTGGATGAAGTCAACGTCTTTACTACTTCGTAGACCACATCAAAACTGAGATGGCTCTGATTGAGATCAATATGTGACATAGATCTGAACTCCGGAAATTGCACGTCAGCGCCGCGGGACCCGAGCCCCAACAAAATAGTTGGCGGCGCTACGTTTTCGCAAGCCATGGTAAGCTCCTGCCGCAACGGGCACGAAAGCCGACAAAAGAGACAAGGACGACACAATCGCAGTCGCGGTGTCAGAGATGCGACAAAAGACACGATGTATCTTTGTACGCAGATGGGATACTACCGAAAAAAGACGTAGGTTTTACGACAAAATTAGGTTTGCACTGCCGACTATTTTTAAATGTACGCGACGTACTTGATTTATGACGAGGTAGCATGACTACGCGTGAATTAGAGTACACGCCGCGTAGCGTTAATGCTCGACTCAAAAGACAGGACGTTTTATCGTCTGCATCTCCATTTGACGCGCCGATGTTCGGCCCTTCGACGCGTTTTGCCTCAGACGCCCATCAGTTGGAACCAGGTAGTGGCCAGCCTGCTGACGCTCCGTCGTGCGCACCGTCTCCGAGAGTACTCAGTTGCAGCGAACGGAAGAGAAAGCGCTGAAGTGCGTTGACCGCAGACGAGCGGTCTTCTAAACGCCCAGGACTAAAGAGACCGAATTCCGCCACCGGCGGCAACGGCAACCCTACTGCGCGGGGATCGATCGCACGCATCGTATCGCGGCGCACCTGCCAGTCCAGAAGTAGCGCGACGCCGAGCCCAGCCTCAACGGCTGACTGAACCGCAGAGAGGCTCGTGCTTTTGCAGGCCACGCGCCAAGGGATACCTGCCTCAAGCAACGTGGCAAAATAACTCTCCTGCCACCGGCATGCACCGCCGAATGCAACAATCGGCAGCGGACCGTCTCCGAGATCAGCATTGCGCGTGCGCGCGGTCGCCCAGCGAAGAGGATGTCGCCAGGTGACGAGCGGCTCCACCGGGATCAGGGCGGGATCACCAATCGCGAAATCCAGCGTGTTGCTCATGAGCCGCTGCGATAGGACCGGACTCGCATCAACGACAATCTCCAAGGCTACATCAGGAAACAATGTCGAAAATTGCCGCAATGCATGGCGGAGGTGACTCATGGCGATGTCCTCGGGAATTCCGATCTTCACGGTACCCGCAACTTCACCCGAAGTAAGGGCGGAACGGGCCGCAAGGCCGATTTCGAGCAACTTGTGTGCATAGGGCAACAGAACGTTGCCCGCAGAGGTCGGCTTCACGCCGCGCGGTGAACGTTCAAGGAGGCGCTGACCGACTTCGTCTTCGAGCCGCCGAAGGGCCATGCTGACGGCAGCCTGTGTACGATGGAGCTCCATGGCAGCATTGCTCACACTGCCGGCTTCCACTACTGTCACGAACGTACGCAGTAGCGTGCTGTCGAGATCGCGAATCATCAATTTCCCTCATGCAAACATAAACATTATCAGCTTATACCACGCATACAGCTGCGGTTAGTATCCTTCCGTCGCCCACATAGAGAGCACGGGTGCGCAAAAAAACGAATGAGAATGAGGCCTAGATACGGGTCGCCAAAAGGATTCGCTGTGTTTAAGGAAACGATTTGGTCAGTTGTCGGTTGACAGAAATCATTTCGATGCGATGGGGTTTGCCAAAGCGCACCGCTCTGCAAAGAGCAACCCAATTTCGGGCCACCCAAGCGCGGGGGCCTTCAACCCATACTCGTCGCACGACGACCGGTGCACAGTTTAGAGGCCAATCGTGGAGATTTTTGCAATCCGAGAGAGCCACCATCGCCTCGTAGGACAAGCAGTTCGTGTCTCCGGTTCATTCGCCGCCGACTCGCAACCCAGCGCGCCGCGTTCGCTCCTTCTCATTCATCTTACCCGGAAATCACATGAATACACCCAACGATCGGGTTCGCTTCGAAGAGCTTGCCCAGTACACCATGGACCAGATCCTCGCGGTTTCGCCGGAAACCGCTGCCTTCCACCGAGGCGACTGGATCGACAGTGAGTACTATCGCCGCCATCTCGTCGAAACCGTGTTACGCATCCGGCTCAACAACGAGGTAGGCGCATTCGCGCTATACAAAATCGGCTGCAAGGATACCTCGCTTGCGCAGATGCTCGCGCAGCACCTCGCGCAAGAATATGGGCAAGAATGCCATCTACTGCATGACATCGAGAGGTTCGGCCTTACCGCAGCGAGCGTGGACAGCATTAGACCATTCAATAGCACCGACAAGCTAATCGGATATCTCTACCTAAGCATCGTCCGCGATGGCCCGCTCCCTACGATGCTCTGGAACTGGTTGCAGGCGTGGTATTCGGGCCGCTATAACAAGGTCATCGCGGAATCAGCCGCGCGCGCATTCGGGCACGATCACGCAAAAGGTACGCTCAGCCACATTGAGTATGCCGAATCGCGCAGCCTCGAAGACTCCACATGGATCGCTCTGAAACTGGCGATCGGCGGCTCGGGCGGAATGGCGAAAGCAGAAATCTATTTGAACAACATTGTCGGAATGATTCACGAGTATTTTGAAGAGTTGCGTGTCGCGACCCTGCCCGGGCCGGAGACCGGCACTGAACAGGCAGCATTCAAATGACCGCCATCATCGTGATTGAGCCGCAGTCGTCCGGTGCCGCACTTGTCGCCTCAGCTGTGCGCCTTGGCATGGCCACCCACGTGTTTTTGGCCAACCGCGATGCCCGCTCCCTGTCATGCGAACTGCAGGCCGCTATGGTGCCGTACACGGTGATAGACACTGACTCGCCGAACGCCGTGGCGGTCACCGCATGCGCCATCGGCGTCGATGCGATCGTACCCGGTTGCGAATGCGCAACAGGCGTCGCAGCTGAATCGGCCGCGCTCCTCGGTCTTCCACATTTGCAGCCGGAAGCGGCCGCACTCACGCGCGACAAATACCGCAGCCGCATGCATCTCGCCGCCGCCGGACTGGCGGTTCCTGTGTTCGCCCTCATCGCACATCGTCGCGACGTCATGACAGCCGCTTTACACGTAGGCTTTCCGGCCGTCCTTAAGCCTGTCCGCGGCGGCGGCATGCCTGCGACGTACGTCAACTCTCTTTCCCAATTGCAACTTGCGGTCGAGTGCGCCATGCATCACGGCGTTGTTGCTATCGGCCCTAAGGCCGGCAACGCGTTGCTCCTTGAACAGTATCTCGAGGGCCCAGAGTACTACATCGAAGGCTACGTCAGTAGGAAGTACGGACCCCGCGTCGTCGCCGTAACCGAAAATCTCTCGGGCGCAAAGCAGAATTTCGCAAAAATGGGCCACTATGTCGAAGCCTCATTGGCATCGGACCAGGGAGCCGCGCTCGTCGCATACGTCGAGCGCGCCACCGCGCAGATTGGACTGACCCTCGGTGTTTTCCACGCCAAAGTGCGTATAACGCGCGACGGTCCGGTGCTGATCAAGATCACGGCCTGCCTCGGAGGTGATCGCACCTATCGGCTGATCGAACTCAGCAGGTCAACCTCTCTGCCGGAAATAGCGATACGCAGCCACCTCGGCGATCCTGAGCCAGCCCCCGACGCCGACGCAAAACGCGCCGTGTGTGTTAGCGGCGTACGGTTCTTCGCACCGGTAGGCGACGCGGCCGCCGTCGAACGCGTTCGCGCCATACCGGCTTTCCAGGAGGTGGAGGTCCGTTCCCATATCGGCGGCACAGTGCCACAACGACCGGCGACGTGCGGCCGTCTCGGGCATGTGTTGTTCACCGCGCCCGATCGCCCGACACTTGATTTGCGGCTTGCCGAAGCGCTGAGAACGCTCGGATCCCGTCGCGCCTGTAACGATATTTGAGCGGTTTGCACCTCATGACAACCAACTACCCCGCCCCGCGTAGCCGTATAGTCGTGCTTCACCGTTGGTCCGACGGCTTCGCAGCCTACCATCGCTACATCGATCATGCGGCGAATAACGTCGCTTATATCTGCACGCCGAACGGCGCGGCCGCGCTCGACGCCTCCCAAACCGCGCACGTCGAAGAGCTATCCGACATCCTCGATGAAGATGCACTGCATAAGGCCATGAGCTCCTGTCATGAGGCGCTCGGCGGCATCGACAGGCTGATCGCATTGTCCGAATTCGATCTTCTGAAGGCCGCTCGACTCCGCAATTCGTTCAATATTCCCGGCGATCTTCCCGATACCGTCGTGCGCTTTCGCGACAAGGCCGCTATGAAGCATACCGTTGCTGCCGCGGGCCTGCGGGTACCGCGCGTTGCAGCGTTGGAAGATGTGGCTTTTGCGAAAGTGAATTCGCCACCTGTGATGCGCTTTCCGATCATTGTAAAGCCACGTACCGCCGCAGCAAGCCTAGGCGTACGGCGCATCGACACGCGTGCCAGGTTGGATATGCTGTGGCCGACACTACCGCTAGTTGAGTACGAGTGCGAGGAGTACATCGAAGGGTCCGTCTATCACGTTGACGGCTTCATGCGCGAGGGCACATGGGTAATTGTGCGCGTGTCCCGCTACATCAACACCCGTCTTCAGTTTGCACAAGGAAACCCCCTTGGCTCGGTGATGCTCGACCCGGGACCGCACAATGATGCTGTGCTTGAATTCGCGGCCGCATGCCTGCGAGCGCTCGCCCTGAGTAACGGACCGTTTCATCTTGAGATAATCGGAGCTTGCGACGGATTCTATTTTCTGGAAGTCGGTGCCCGTGTCGGCAGTGGGGAAATCCCCTTTCTTTTCCATGAATTGTACGGCGTCGACCTCTTCGACCTCTGGGTCACCCACCAATCAGGTGACGAGGCGCGGTTCGCCGCACGGGCGCAGGCGGCGTCAATCGCGTCAACCTCGTCCACACGCGGGGGATTCCTGATGTTGCCAGAGCCAGTCGGCAAGATATTCCTCGACGCACAATTGCCGAATGCTATCCCGGGGCTTTACGAAGCTGTCTTCCCGGCGAGACGTCACGTATTCAACGGTTCCAGCCGCATTGGCAACATCCTCGCACGCTTCCGCTATCGCGGCGCATCTGAGGAAGAAATCGACAAGGCAATTCGTGCGACGTTGCGTGATTTTCGCTACACGCTGGCGGAGAACGCGGCGCTCACCGACTAGCCGTACACGTGACCCGTCACGCTAAGCAAGACTTTTCGCCTCCTCCAGCAATAGCTCGCGCATCCAGATACTTGCAGGATCACCGTTATGCAGCGCAGGCCATTGGATCGCCTCAGTGAAAGTGGAAAGCGGAAGCGGTACTTCGGCGATCCGCAGAGCAGAGGCCTCCCCGAGATGCCTGGCCAGCCTCAGAGGGATCGTCGCAACGCGACCAGTACCCGATATCACGGACGGAATAAGGTGAAAGGTCGGAACGACGACCTCTTCACGCCGTTTGAGACCGAGGTCCAGTAGGAAAAACTCTTCGATTGAAGGCCTGCGTGCCCGCCCGAACCTCACCGTCACATGTCCCAGTGACATGTACCGGTCGAGCGAAATCTGCTCCGACAACTGCTTGTTGGCAGAACAGCCGACACACACGAGCTTCTCATCGAAGAGCGGCGCTTTCGGGTGAGTATCCGGCAGGAATAGATCGGGCAGAATCAAAAAATCGGCGTCGCCACGCCGCAGCAAATCCCCAGGCTCGTCGTCTGGGAAAAGCAGTTCGAAACTGACCGCCGGAGCCTCGCGTGCAACGCGCTTAATGACCTTCTGGAAATAGACGAGCGTCATGAAATCAGAGAGGCAGACCCTGAACCGGCGATCCGATTTTGCCGGCTGGAAAACGTCGCGCGAGATGATGGAAAGCTGGATATGCGATAGAGCCTCCCGCACCGGTCCGGCAAGCTCTACCGCTCGTGATGTGGGCACGAATTCTCGGCCTCTCATCACAAAGAGGTCGTCGCGAAAATAGTCTCGTAACCGCGACACCGCGGCGCTCATGGCAGGTTGGCTCAAATTGATATCGCGTGCCGCAAGCGTGACGTTACGCTTCGCCATCAATGCGTCCAACGCGACGAGAAGATTCAGATCGAGGCCTTTGAAGCGCATCTTTAATTATCCGCTTGGTGGATGACACATATCGAAACAATCGATTGTACAAATTAATTGAGGTACAGCAAAGTTACGGCAATTCAGCTTGACATGCAAGTCATAAATATGACTAATCCCGTCGTTCTACTGAACAAGGCTCGACATCAATTCCCAGATATTGACTGCTACATGGCATTTCGCGGTTGCGACTGGGGCTGGTCCCTGGGTAAACGGTGACTCATCCAAAGATGAGTGAAAGACTATGAGAAGACTCAGCGATTGTGAAATGCCGCAATTTATTTCGGAAGTGCTAAACGTGCGTGACCGTAAGGGTGAGTGTCGTAAGGTTTACCTTACCTTTGACGACGGGCCACACCCGATATGGACGCCGAAAGTACTAGATCTGCTGGCGTGGCACCAAGTACCGGCGACCTTCTGTGTACTCGGTGCCTACGCGGCTGAGTATCCGGAACTGATCCAGCGCATGGTTTCGGAAGGCCACGATGTCGCGAATCACAGTCTTTCCCATCGGGACTTGTCGAAATGCGAGACGGATCAGATACGGCACGAAATAGCAGAAGCGAACTCGCTTATCCAGCGTGCTTGCCCAGCGGCAGCCGTGCGATACATGCGTGCGCCGTATGGAAAATGGACGAACGAAGTTATAGCCGAATCCATGAAAGCGGGACTAATGTCACTCCACTGGTCGGTAGATCCACGAGACTGGTCGAGTCCGGGAGCCGAAGCGATTGTCGATTCCGTACTGACATCGGTGCTGCCCGGCTCGATCGTACTGCTGCACGACGGGTCTCCTCCCGAAGAGTGCGACTTACATGATCACGATGCTTCGCGCGAGCAGACTGTCATCGCACTATCACGCCTGATTCCACGATTGAAGGAAATGGGCTTCGTCATCAGTTCGCTTCCGTAAGTTAAACGGAATATCCCGCTTAATGGGAATCTCAGACCCCGAGCTGATCGACAAGTAGACGATATGCTCCATTAGAAACGTTTCACCAATAGATTCAGGTATGCGCGCCGTCTGCGCACTGGCGATCACGGCTAGAACTAAGGAAATGCTGACCCCGATGCAGGCATTGGCTGATCTGACTTTCAGCCGACGCCGATGGTAGTGTTCTGGACGACCTCGGTACTATGAGGTGCGTTAACGGACATTTTTCTTGTACGCCAAACAGCGTCTTTCCAAACTCTATAGGCACGAGAACAATTGCCCCTCGAATCGTGCGTGACCCTGTAAGGTATTTCCGCGCCTGACTTCCGCGCCATCGCTCACGTCAGGCCTGTACTGAGAATCCCAACGTCTCCTGGCACACTGACCCCCGATGAACATTCCTGCCGCAATCAACACGACATCTGTCCTATTATATGCGTCACTTTCGGCCATCTATAAAAGCGCGCAGGTACTTCACACTCTTCCGACTAGCGGCCCACCTTCATGCGTCAACGTAGTCAACACCGAGTATTTGCCTGACATCGACGTCATCGTCCCGTGTTTTAACGAAAACCCCGAAACGCTGCGAGCGTGTCTCGACTCGATTGGCGCCCAGAACTACGCGGGCGCCATCAGGGTTCACGTGGTCGATGATGGATCCGCCAACCGCGATGCGTTGAACGTCGTGTATCGCGAGCACGAGCATGATCCTAGATTCAACTTCCTCCTTCTTCCAGAGAATGTGGGAAAGCGTAAAGCGCAAATCGCCGCAATACGTTCTTCGTCCTCGGAACTCATACTTAACGTAGATTCGGACACCACTCTGGCGCCGGACGCAGTAAAGAAACTCGTGCTGACAATGAGCGACGCAACGGTCGGTGCGGCCATGGGTCAGTTGATAGCCAGCAATCGCAGCGACACGTGGCTGACCCGCCTGATCGATATGGAATACTGGCTTGCGTGCAACGAGGAGCGCGCGGCTCAAGCGCGCTTTGGTGCTGTGATGTGCTGCTGCGGACCGTGTGCGATATACCGGCGCACAGCGCTTCTCCTGCTGCTGGACCAGTACGAAACTCAAATGTTCAGGGGCAAGCGCAGCGACTTCGGCGAAGACCGCCATCTGACAATTCTCATGCTCGCGGCGGGCTATCGAACGGAGTACGTTCGAGATGCAGTGGCCGCTACGGTGGTTCCGGATACGCTGCGACCGTACCTGCGGCAGCAATTGCGCTGGGCGCGCAGTACCTACCGCGACACGCTGCTGGCGCTTCGCCTTTTGCCTCGTCTTGATCGCTATCTGACTCTTGATGTGATAGCGCAGAACATTGGCTCTCTGTTGCTCGCCATTTCAATGATTTCAGGCTTTCTGCAAATCGTGCTCACAGCCACAGCTCCGTGGCAGGCGTGCTTCGTCATTGCTTCAATGACGATGGTCCGCTGCTCCGTTGCTGCCATCCGCGCTCGCGAGCTTCGATTTCTCGGATTCTCGGTGCACACACTCATAAACCTTTTACTCCTGCTTCCTGTGAAAGCATATGCTCTCTGTACTCTGGATAACAGTGAGTGGCTTTCTCGCAGTTCTCCCGTCCAAGGCCAAGGTGAGCACCATGTTCACAAGAGCTAGTAATGCGTAGCCTCCCGCGCTCGCCACGGAATCTTCCTCAAACGATGATGGTCTGTATCCATTTCTGGCTCTATGTCTAATGCAACGATCACGTTCTCCCACGTGAAGAAATCCTACGGCGGCAAGCTTGCCGTCGACGGATTGTCCTTCCGCGTAGAGCCCGGCGAGTGCTTCGGTCTGCTCGGGCCTAATGGTGCCGGCAAAAGCACTACCACTCGAATGATACTGGGTATGGCACTGCCTGACGCAGGCGAGATTACTGTCCTGGGAGAACCGGTGCCGGCGCGGGCACGCCTGGCGCGCAGGCGGATTGGTGTCGTTCCGCAGTTCGACAACCTGGAACCAGGATTTAGTGTGAGCGAGAACCTGGAGCTCTTCGGGCGCTACTTTGGGATGAGCAGAGGCGAAATCGATGCGGTGGTCCCATCCCTGCTGGATTTCGCACATCTCGGGGACAGGGCTCACGCACGCGTGACCGAGTTATCGGGCGGTATGAAGCGCCGCCTAACCATTGCACGCGCGCTCATCAACGATCCGCAACTTCTTGTCATGGATGAACCAGCGACTGGACTAGATCCGCATGCGCGCCACCTCATCTGGGATCGTTTGCGCTGCTTACTCGCGCGCGGCAAAACAATTCTTCTGACTACGCATTTCATGGAAGAGGCAGAGCGCTTGTGCGATCGGCTATGTGTAATCGACGGAGGGCGCAGCATTGCGGAGGGTGCACCTGATGCATTAATCGAAGAGCAGATTGGAAGTCACGTTCTCGAGATATACGGCGGCAAACCTCATGAACTCAAGGCGCTGCTGATTCCGTTTGCACAGCGTACGGAGGTAAGCGGTGATGCACTGTTCTGCTACACGGCCGATCCGCAACTGGTATGCACGCGACTGCGCGAGCATACGGGTCTGCGTATTGTGCAGCGTCCGGCGAATCTGGAGGACGTTTTTCTTCGGCTGACCGGACGCGAAATGAAGGATTGAATAATGCGCGAAGTTTTTATGATTGCCCTGCCCGGAAACGCCTGGAACTGGCGCACAGTATGGCGGCGTAACTATTTGGCGTGGAGAAAAGCGGCGCTTATCTCCCTTCTCGGCAACTTGGCCGACCCGATGATGTACCTCTTTGGTCTCGGCTTCGGCGTCGGAATAATGATAGGTCACATCGACGGCACTCCTTACGTTGCGTTCCTGGCTGCCGGAATGGTTGCGACAAGCGCCATGACCGCGGCGACTTTCGAAACGATTTACGCTGCCTTCGCTCGCATGCACGTTCAGCGCATGTGGGAAGCCGTGCTCTGCACCCAACTCACCATTGGGGATGTCATTCTTGGCGAACTGGCATGGGCCGCTACAAAGGCCCTTCTCGCGGGCTCCGCCGTGATGGTGGTTGCAGCGATGCTCGGTTACGCACGGCTTTCGAGCATCGTATCTGTGATCCCTATCGTTTTTCTAACTGGCCTCGCTTTCGCGAGCGTAGCAATGGTACTCGTCGCGATCGCACCGAGTTATGACTATTTTGTGTTCTACCAAACGCTTGTGCTTACTCCCATGTTGTTCCTGAGTGGCGTCGTCTTCCCTGTGGGCCAACTGCCTCGGGCGCTTCAATTCCTTGCACAGTTCCTGCCGCTTACCCACTCCGTCGAATTGATCCGCCCGGCGATGCTTGTACGTCCGGTCGGCGGCATGGGGCTGCATCTGGCCGTGCTTTGTGTCTACACAATACTGCCGTTTTTCCTGTCGGCGACACTGGTCCGCCGCCGCCTGATGTCTTGATGCTGACGACGTTCCGCCCAGCAGCAGTCTTGTGATAAGCATCGGAATGGGCTACATCCGAACCGCCGCTTTCAACCTAATGAAATTCACGCCATGACCCACTTCATGCCGACAACTCAGCCATTCGTGATTCTCGGGATGCCCAGAACCGGCACCCACTATCTGGAAGAACTGCTGAATGCTCATCCAAACGTCTTGAGCAACGGCGAATTGCTCAACACCTACGACACCAATTGGCCTGACAACCGGCTGAAGTACAGCAATCGCGAAATTCTCGAACTGGCTTATCTCCGCTATCCGGTCCGAAAGGGAAAGGCGCACGCCACGCATATCGGTTGTAAGATCAATCAACCGCAGTTTCTGGAACGCACCGGATTCTTTGATCAATTGGCACAGTGGCCGCGCCTGAAGGCGATGCTTGTGGTCCGTAGGAATACGCTGGAATCGCTGCGATCGCTGGTGCAAGCGAGACAAAGTGGTGAATGGCTCAAGTACGGGTCGGACAATGGGTCGGCTCCGCCTCCGCAAGTCGCGTTGACTATTGAATTATGCGAAGCCTACTTCAAAGCTGCAGACGATTTTCATCGTCAAGTCGTCGACTCTTTTGCGCCAGAGAATCTTCTTTCAATAGACTATGAAAACCTCCTCCATGACCCCGCCGGATGCATGGAGGCGGTGCAGACATTCCTTGGAACTTCCGTGCACCCCTGCTCTCCAAGGACGGCTCTTCAAAGGCAGGAAGTCCGACCTCTGGAGCAGACCGTACTCAACTTCGACGAGTTGAAAGGTCACTTCAGTGGTGGGCAATATGAGAGATTTTTTGAAACAACGAGAGATGGACTTTCTCGGGATCGCATGATCCATGCAGGCCCGGGTTCATTTCCTTAGAATTAGCACAAAAGCTCTTCATCTAGGAATTCTGCCATCTAAAGGGTAATTTTACGATCTTTGCGATCCTACTGGCGCAACATCCCGAATGCGACGCTTCCGCCTTCTTGGTAAACGCACGCCACGGGTTGCGCGTGAACGCAACTGAAAAAGGTGACTTTCCATGTCCTCAAAGGTGCAGTGGAAACTGTGCTGGGAAAATGAGCTCCAGCTTTCCGATCATCTCGAATTGGCCCAGTTCTTCCGGACAACATATGGTCCAACCGGATCGTTCAACGCAAAGCCATTCGACGGCGGTCGAAGTTGGGCCGGGGCGAGGCCCGAACTCCGCGCCATTGCCTACGATTCGCAAGGTGTAGCGGCGCACATGGGTTCGTTGCGCCGCTTCATCAAGGTTGGCACAACCGACGTGCTGGTGGCGGAACTGGGTTTGTATGGAGTGCGGCCAGACCTCGAGGGGCTCGGAATCAGCCAATCAATTCGCGCGATGTATCCTGTATTGCAGGAGCTTCGCGTGCCATTCGCATTCGGCACCGTCCGCTATGCCTTGAAGAACCATGTCACAAGGTTATGTCGACATGGAATTGGAACGGTCGTGTCTGGGGTTCGCGTCCGTTCAACGCTCCCCAACGTTCACCTCGATTTGCCGGCAACACGTGTAGAAGATGTACTGGCAGTGATTATGCCGATTGATAGAGCTATGAGTGAGTGGCCGCACGGGAGCGAAATCGAACGCAATGGCCCTGAACTATGACTCTCCTGTATCTGCACCGGACACGCGACCAGCGGCTCAATCTGAGCCTGCAATGACATGTGAACGCGCACTCCTCAGGTAAACAAAATTGAAAAACGTAGCGAATTTCGACTTGTTGCGTCGGGAGTTGGATGCGGACGACCCGTGGCAACTGGACACTAATCCGTTCGAGCATGAGCGTCATATGCACATGCTTCGGTTATCACTCTCTGAAGGCCCCGTTGCCCATGCCCTTGAGGTCGGATGTGCGGGAGGTGCGTTCACAGAGAAATTGGCGCCGTACTGTGAGCGGCTCACCG
This sequence comes from Paraburkholderia sp. JHI2823, assembly GCF_038900695.1. NCBI lineage: Bacteria > Pseudomonadati > Pseudomonadota > Betaproteobacteria > Burkholderiales > Burkholderiaceae > Paraburkholderia > Paraburkholderia sp. JHI2823. The sequence goes on from NZ_JAYMRY010000053.1 coordinate 26,048, forward strand.
TGATGGATGTGATGCCGCAAGCGCTTGCGAGGACACGCAAGCGGCTAAATCACCGGCCGAATGTTAACTGGATCGTTGCAGATGTCCAGCACTTTTCCAGCGCAGAGCGGTTCGAACTGGTCGTAGTCGCAGAGGTTTTCTACTATCTCGCCAACATCGCAGAAGTGCGAGACGCTATCCGCAATCTGGCGTGCGTGCTCGCGCCTGACGGCCAGTTGATATTCGGTTCAGCACGTGACGCCAATTGTCGACGCTGGGGACATATCGCTGGTGCTGAAACAGTGCTGAAGATGCTAAACGAACAGTTCATCGAGATTGAGCGAGTCGAATGCGTAGGCCAGTCGTCCAATGAGGATTGCCTGCTCGCACGCTTCCAGAAGCGAAGCGCAATTTCCCCTTCAATCAGATTTCCCTCGCTAGGTTGAAAGATATTATGCGCATCTGTGGCCTCAAGCTGACACACGACGGAGCAATCGCTGTTGTCGAGGATGGAAAGCTCATTTTTTGCATCGAACAGGAGAAGCGGGACAACAATCCGAGATATCAGGATATACGCAACCTCGATGCAATTGAAACCGCATTAGCCGAGCACGGTCTACGGACAGACGACATTGACGAATTTGTGATTGACGGCTGGGACGGTGAAGTGACGTCGCAGTTTCAGGTGCTGAGCGGCGCCACCCCAATCGTCCTCGAGGGTGGGCCCTATACGGAACGCAAAAACGGAGATGTTCTGGCTTCTGTCGACGGAACTGGGCTGTTGATCGGCGGAAAGTCATATCGGTACAGGAGCTACCCTCACGTGTCCGGCCACGTCGCCGCCGCATACTGCACGAGTCCGTTCGCGCAACGTGGGGAACCTGCGCTTTGCCTGGTGTGGGATGGCGGCATGGTGCCACGGCTGTACCATGTGGCACGCGACGACGTGCGGCTCATTGACCAACTCTTCCCCATCATCGGTCAAATGTATGCGGCGGCCGGACATCATTTCGGGCCGTACGCAAAGGCGGCGGGTGCAGAGTGGGACTTGGGGGTGGCCGGCAAGCTAATGGCATATATCGCGCTGGGGTCAGTCGACGAAGACATCATTGCTACATTTTGCCATCTTTACCTGGAACGCTTTGCAGGCGACACGGTGCTTGCGCGAAACTATCGTAAGAATCTCCATCTTCCCAGTACATCGCTCGCAGCGATACGCGATTTCTTCCACGCATGCGTGCCGCAACTGCAGGGTAAAGCTCCCGAAGACGTACTCGCCTCGTTCCATATTTTCCTCGAGCGCCTACTCGTCCGCGAAATGGAAGTGGCCCTGCGGCGCCATTCTATTCCTGGGCCGCGTAACCTGTGCGTATCCGGCGGATGCGGACTCAATATCAAATGGAACAGTGCATTACGCGCAAGTGGCTTGTTCGATGCTACCTGGATTCCACCCTTTCCGAACGACAGCGGTTCGGCGATCGGCACCGCATGCTGCGCAATAGCCGCGGACGAGGGCTTCATGCCCTTAGAGTGGTCGGTATACAGCGGCCCCGCAATTGAAACTGGCACGCGAGTGCCCGGCTGGTCTTCGTCGCCTTGCTCCCTAGCTGAACTCGCACAAATACTTGCCGAAAATAGACCCGTCGTTTTCCTTGCCGGACGCGCCGAGCTGGGCCCCCGAGCACTTGGGGCGAGAAGTATTCTCGCCGCTGCGACTTCGCCGAACATGAAGGCTCTTCTCAACGATGTCAAGCATCGGGAATATTTCCGTCCTGTGGCGCCCATATGTCTTGAAGACCGGGCGCGTGCTGTATTCCTCCCAGGCACTCCCGATCCCTACATGCTGTTCGATCATCAAACGCACGACGAATGGCGGGACAAGATACCTGCCGTCGTGCATCTCGACGGTTCTGCGCGATTGCAGACCATTGCAAGGTCATCCGGGCATCCCGTGGCGCAGTTGCTGATCGAATACGAGAAGCTAACAGGCCTTCCCTTGCTGTGCAACACCAGCGCCAATCACCTCGGACGAGGCTTTTTTCCCGATGCAGCGTCGGCGTGTGAATGGGGACGCGTCGAACATGTTTGGTGCAATGGCCAGCTATTTACCAAGACATGCAGAAATGAGACTTCGGCATCAGTCAATGAGCTGGCACTTTTTGGGGCCGCATGAATTTTTTTTTACCGCAAGGCCCCAATCAGTGAGCGCACACCCTACCCCGACCGCACCCATTTCAGTAGGCAAGTATGGCGAATGAGCCTTCCACTTCAGCGTTGTATGCGTACGGCTTCCGGGTTCCCCCGGAGGCGAGAGCACGTTTGCTTCTTCAAACGCCGGCCATTCTCTGGTTTACCGGCCTATCAGCCGCGGGAAAGTCGGCTATTGCCGACACGGTAGAGGCTCGTCTCCATACAGCTGGCCGACTCACCTACATACTTGACGGCGACTCCGTCAGGCTCGGTCTCTGCAGAGACCTTGGCTTTGCCGATGCTGACCGCCGCGAGAACGTACGGCGCGTCGCGGAGGTCGCAAAATTAATGGCCGACGCCGGCATCATAGTGTTGGTGTGCCTCATCTCGCCATTCCGTCGCGATCGGGAACTCGCCCGGTCTACGGCGGGCAGCCATAATTTCGCCGAAATCCATGTTCACGCGAGTTTAGCTGCGGCGGAGGCACGTGACCCCAAAGGGCTGTATCGGCTCGCAAGGAGCGGCGCAATCCAGCGGTTCACCGGCATCGACTCCCCGTATGAGGAGCCGACGGATCCGGACGTTTTCATTGACACATGTCGCAAGTCCATCGACGAAGGTGCCGACATTGTCCTGAATTGGCTCGGCAGTCGCTGACTGTTGCGATCATTCGTAGATTGCATGCACGCTTCGCAGCAACACCGTTGAAACAGGGGAAGTTCTCCATCCAACAATTAAACACTCATCGCTCGCAAGCCAGGTAGATAGATGATTGACGAGGTCCATTGCAGCTCCGGTCGTACACGTTTACATGCGCAATGGTGCGCGGTAGCTTTTCACTGCACGGCAGGCCGGTTTGTCACGCGTGCCGCAGTAATCGCTGGAGTGCTTTCACTGCTCGGCCCGCTGGCCGGCTGCACGGTCGGCCCCGAATACCACACGCCCGCGCCGCCCGCGACACAGAATTACACATCAACGCCTTTACCTGATCGCACGGCTTCGTCGCAAGGTGCAGCGGGTCTTGAGCAGCGGTTCGCGGCCGGCGGCGACCTGCCTGCTCAATGGTGGACGCTCTATCGCTGTGAGCAGCTCAACACACTGATAAGCGAAGCACTCAAAAGCAGCCCAACGATCGCAGCAGCCAGTGCCGCGCTACGCCAGGCCGCCGAGAATCTGCGCGCACAAGCAGGCACTGCCCTCTATCCCTCTATCGACGCCAAGCTCAACGCTATGCGCGAAAAGCTGAATGGCGCGACGTTGGGGCAGCCCAACGTCAACAAGATACTGACTCTATACAACGCATCAGTAAGTGTTTCTTATGATATGGATCTGTTTGGTGGTGTACGGCGCGAGCTCGAATCGCTGGGCGCGCAGGTCGATTTTGAGCGCTTTCAGCTTCAAGGCGCCTACCTCGCGCTGTCGGCAAACATCGTCACTGCGGCGGTAAAGGAAGCGTCGCTGCGCGAGCAGATTGGCGCGACCGAAAACATCGTGGCAGACGAGGACGCGCAGCTTGACGTCTTGCACAAGCAGTTCGAGTTTGGCGGCGTGGACCGCACTGCGGTGCTCGCGCAAGAAACGTTAGTCGCGCAAACACGAGCGACGCTACCGCTGCTGCGGCAGTCGCTTGATCGGACTCGACACCAGCTTGCCGTGCTTTCGGGCAGGTTACCGAGCGATACAAGTGTGTCCGAATTCACGCTGTCGATGTTCACGCTACCACAAACCTTGCCGGTCAGTCTGCCTTCGTCGCTGGTCCGTCAGCGGCCCGATATTTTGGCCGCCGATGCCGTGCTCCACCAAGCGAGCGCTGAGGTCGGTGTCGCAACGGCCAACCTTTATCCACAACTGATCCTCTCTGCGAATTACGGCCCGCAGTCCCTAACACCGGCTGGCATGCTGAAGTATGCGGACGTGATCTGGAACATCGGCGCAGGACTCACCCAACCAATATTTCATGGTGGGCAGTTAAGCGCAAAAAAAAGCGCGGCGGAGGCCGCCTTTGACGAGGCCAACGCGCGATATCGGCAAGCCGTGCTGCTCGCCTTCGAAGATGTTGCGGATACATTGCGCGCACTGGATCACGACGCGGATGCTCTTGCCGCGCAAACCGAAGCCTGGCGCGCGGCTAGCAGTTCACTGGATCTGGCGCGTGGACAGTTTCGAGTCGGCGGAGTCAGCTATCTGTCGCTCCTCGACGCACAGCGCCAATATCAGCAGGCCGTCGTGAATCTGGCGCAGGCGCAGGCAACTCGCTATGCAGATACCGCCGCGTTATTCCAGGCACTGGGTGGCGGTTGGTGGAATGACACGGCATATGACGAGAAGGGGCATGCCAACGCCGATCCCCGCTTCCAATGAATGCTCATGACGATTGTTGCGCGCCGCATACGTTTCCGAGGCAGCGCGGCAAAGACGCTTGTGCCCCGTAAGTTTGCCGTGCAAGGACACTACGATGACTAAGAAAAGACCAACAGCAAAGCGGATGATCATCATGCTGATCTGCGTAGGCAGTCTGCTCGGCATGCTGATCGGCTTCAATCTTTACAAAGCGCATATGATCAAGAAGCTCCTGATGCGCGATGGCCTGGCCGGTGCCACCGTCACGTCAGCTGTGGTCGGCTATCAGACCTGGCAGCCACAGCTTTCCGCCACGGGCAGCCTGCGCGCTGCCCGCGGCGTCGACGTGACGACGGAAGTGGCAGGACTCGTGCGCGAGATCGCATTCAGTTCCGGCGAGGAGGTGAGAGCTGGACAGGTCCTCCTGCGCCTCAACGACGACTCTGACCGTGCACAGCTCGCATCGTTAAAAGCCGCCGCGGAGCTTTCGCAAACGGTTTACACCCGCGACAAGGCACAGTATGAGATTCAGGCCATCTCAAAAGCGCAGCTGGATGCCGACACAGCCGAACTGAAGAGCAAAAGAGCGCAAGTCGAACAGCAAACTGCCCTCGTCGCCAAGAAAACCATTCGTGCACCTTTCGCAGGACGCGTGGGAATCACCACCGTTAATCCCGGCCAGTACATCAACCCGGGGGATGCAATTGTTACCCTGCAAGCCATCGATCCCATTTACGTCGACTTTCATCTGCCCCAGGAGCAACTGGGGCAACTCGAGGTGGGACAGCGCGTTGCTGTCAATACGAGCACATTTGCCACCCCCAGCTTCGGTGGCCAAGTCCGCGCGATCAATCCGCGCGTGGACAGCACGACGCGCAACGTCGAGATCGAAGCGGTTTTGGACAACCGCGAGCGCAAGCTGTTGCCCGGCATGTACGCGAACGTGAAGATCGATGTAGGTAGCGAGCAGCGCTATTTGACCTTGCCGCAAACAGCGATCGCGCACAATGCGTACGGTGCAACCGTATTCGTCATTAGACCGGGCGACCACAAGAACGCGCGCGGTGAGACGATGCCGGTGGCGCAACAGGTATTCGTGACGCCGGGACCCATGCGCGGCGATCAGGTGGCAATCCTGAAGGGTCTTCACGAAGGTGCGCTGGTTGTCACGAGCGGTCAGCTCAAGCTAAAGAACGGAACACCGCTCATCATCAATAATCGCGTGCTGCCCGCGGACAGTCCTGCTCCGACGCCTCAGGAACAGTGAGAGCCCGCCCGATGAAATTGACCGACATTTTTCTCAACCGGCCCGTCCTCGCGTCAGTGCTGAGCCTGCTGATCCTCGTACTAGGCTTGCGCTCCCTCTCCACGCTGAAGGTCAGTGAATATCCTCAAACCCAGACGGGCGTAGTCACGCTTACCACCTCCTATTACGGCGCGAGCGCCGACACAATGGCTGGGTTTATCACGCAGCCACTTGAAGCCGCCATCGCACAGGTGCAGGGCATTGACTACATGTCATCGAAAAGCAGCACAGGCGTGTCGACGATCAACGCGACGCTACGCATGAACTATGATCCGAACCGCGCACTCACAGAGATCAATACACAGATAGCGTCGGTGCGTAACCAGTTGCCTCGCGAGGCCCAGCAGCCCGTGCTGACGATGCAGGTGGGTCAGACCACCGACGCGATGTATATGGGTTTCTACAGCGACGTGCTGCCGCCCAACAACGTCACCGACTATCTGCTGCGCGTCGTTAAGCCGAAGCTCGACTCCATTCAGGGCGTTCAGACCGCGGAAGTACTGGGCGGTCGCCAGTTCGCATTGCGCGCATGGCTCGATTCAACCAAGCTCGCAGCGCACAATGTTACTGCTTCCGATGTCTACACAGCACTCGGCAACAATAACTACCTCGCGACGCTCGGCACAACAAAAGGCCAGATGACCAGCGTCAGTCTAAACGCGCGTACCGGCCTCCATTCGGTGGAGGACTTTCAGAAACTGGCTGTCAAACAAAAGAACGGCGTGATAGTGCGACTCGAGGACGTCGCCAATGTCGTGTTAGGCGCGGACAATTACGATTCCAGCGTCGCGTTTGGCGGCAAGCGTTCTGTGTTTATCGGAATTAAGGTGGCACCTGACGCAAACGTGCTCGATGTGGCCAGACGCGTTAAAGCCGCGTTTCCCGGTCTGCAGAAGCAGTTCCCGACGGGGATGTCTGGCGACATCGTCTACGACGCGACAGACTTCATCAACAGCGCGATTGACGAAGTAGTGAAGACGCTCGTCGAGGCGTTGCTGATTGTCACGGCCGTCATCTTCGTCTTCTTCGGACGTTTGCGTGCCGTCGTCGTGCCCGTGATCGCGATGCCGCTGTCGCTGATTGGCACGTTCTTCATGATGCAGTTGCTCGGTTACTCGATCAATCTGTTGACGTTACTCGCGATGGTGCTCGCGATTGGGCTCGTGGTCGACGACGCGATCATCGTCGTCGAGAATGTCGACCGCCACATGAATGAAGGCAAGCCCCCCATGGAAGCTGCGCTAACTGCCGCGCGCGAGCTTGGTGGGCCGATTCTGGCTATGACCGCCGTGCTGATCGCCGCATATCTGCCAATCGGCTTCCAAGGCGGCCTGACAGGCGCCCTGTTCACTGAATTTGCGTTCACCCTTGCGAGCGCCGTCGCAGTATCAGGCGTGATTGCGCTAACGCTGTCGCCGATGATGTGCTCGCGCATTTTCCGGAACGTGCACGAGTCGGGGCGTTTCGCCGTTTTCGTCAATCGACAGTTCGAGCGTGTGCATGCTGGCTATGCGCGGCTCTTGCATGCGGCTCTCGACACATCTTCCGTGTTCGTCGTCATGGGCGTCATGCTGCTATGCGGAACCGTGTATCTCTTTTCGACATCGCAAGCAGAGCTTGCGCCGCAGGAGGACCAAGGTATCGTGCTATCACTGATCCAGGGACCGCCCAATGCCACAATCCAGCAAATGCAGACATACGCCGATCAGGTGTTCGAAATGTCGAGGCGCTTCCCCGAGTATGCCCAAATGTTTCAGTTGACTGGCCTGCCAACAATGAATCAGGGCTTCGGTGGCGTGCTCTTCAAGACGTGGGACAACCGGAAAAAAGGCGCAACCGAGCTACAACAGGAGCTCCAGCAGAGATGGAATGGCATTGCTGGTGCACGCGTCGCGGCGTTCCAGTTCCCGCCTTTGCCGGGCGCGCAGGGTTTTCCCGTGCAATTCGTGATCAGCACGACAGAGCCCTTCGAGAATCTCGACGAGGTGACGAAAACCGTGCTCCAAAAAGCGCGTGAAAGTGGCATGTTTCTCTTTGTCGATAGCGATCTAAGGATCGACAAGCCTGAAACCGTCGTCATGGTTGACCGCGACAAGATCGCATCGCTCGGCCTCACGCAAAGCGATGTAGGACAGGCGCTAGGCGCTGCGCTCGGCGGTAATTACGCAAACTACTTCTCGATCGCTGGCCGCTCATACAAGGTGATTCCGCAAGTCCAGCAAATAGATCGACTGAATCCGTCACAGGTACTCGACTATTACTTGCGCGCGCCGGACGGCAGCATGATTCCGGCATCGACGGTTGCGTACCTGAAGCAAACGGTCGTCCCCGAATCGATCAATCGGTTCCAGCAACTCAATGCGGCAACGATCTCCGCTGTGATCTCACCTAGCGTCTCCCAGGGGGAAGTTCTCGACTTCCTTCGTAAATCCACGACCGACGCAGCTCCGGCAGGTTATAACACCGACTACGCAGGGCTATCGCGTCAGTTCATGCAAGAGTCTGGTAACTTCCTGGTCACGCTCCTCTTCGCGACGATTATTGTGTTCCTTGCGCTTTCAGCCCAATTCGAAAGCTTCCGCGATGCCCTGGTCATTTTGGTCTCCGTGCCAATGGCGCTCTTCGGTGCTCTCGTCTTCATCAATACCGGTTTTTCGACGCTCAACATTTATACGCAGGTTGGACTTGTAACGCTCATGGGGCTCGTTAGCAAACATGGGATCCTTATCGTGCAATTCGCGAACCAGCTTCAACGCGTGGGCCGCGGCAAACGAGAAGCCGTGGAGGAAGCGGCAGCTGCACGCCTGCGCCCGATCCTCATGACGACGGTCGCCATGGTGCTCGGCGTACTGCCCTTAGTCGTCGCCTCGGGCGCGGGCGCAGCAGGTCGCAATGCAATGGGCTTGGTGATCTTCACAGGACTGTCGATCGGGACTGCGTTCACACTGTTCGTAGTACCGGCGATGTATATGTTGCTGGGTGCAAATCATCAAGGGACGCCAAAGGACCAGTCATGACCTGGTTATCGATCTGTGCTAGCGATCTATCCGTCCATTCCAGATACGAACTCAGCGGGCAGACTCGTACTTTCGTCAGCATGATTGCCGCGTGATGGCGAGCGATGCGCTGCTTGGCTTTGAATTTCGTGGCGCACGCTTAGCTTACACTTATACAGTTAAGGCAAGCCAATGCTGGTCGGTCCACCGGTCGTGCTCGTCGAGCGCCATCGAGCTCAAAAGCAATGAATTGGGCAAGAGGACAATGAAGCGTCAAACGCACGCAATGGCACCGGATCAAGGTGCTACCGTCGTGACCCGAAGCAATCGCGCTCGCGCGACGAGGTTTCTGACCCGATGAAAAAACCAGCGTTGTGAGCCCGGTTAAGGGTGAGCCGGACGATATCGTCGGATATCAGTATAGGGCGTTGTTGCAGAAATCAGGCCGCTTCGCGGTGACGTTTACGCGCAACGCTCGGGTAGACCAGGATGTTAACTTCACTTCGAACTGCGTAGATTCTCGATTTTTTCACCGGGAATATGCGCAAGGACGAACGCAAGGCAAGCGAGCCCAAAGGAACGTACCGCGTCAAGAACTGGCGTGAATACAACGCGGGCTTGCTTGCGAGAGGCGATGTGACCATGTGGATTGATGAAAGCGTACTGACGCAGCTGTCCGAGGCTGGCGTGAGCAGGCGCGGCCGACCGCGCATCTACAGTGACGCGGCGATCCAGATTCTGCTCGGCCTCAAGCAGGTCTTTCATCTGCCGCTGCGCGCTGTGCAGGGCTTCGCGCTCAGTTTGCGCAACTCGCCTACCCGGGCTTGCCGGTGCCAAACTACACGACCTTGAGCCGTCGCGCACAGACGCTGAAGGTCGTATTGCCAACGCAGCGCCCCAATGCGCCCTTGCACCTGGTGATCGACAGCACCGGACTGAAGGTCTACGGCGAAGGTGAGTGGAAGGTACGCAAGCATGGCTGGTCCAAACGTCGCACGTGGCGCAAGGTGCACCTGGCGATGGATGCGAACACGGGCCAGATCTGCGCCGCGCTGATGACCCATCAAGACGAAGGCGATGGCGAAGTTCTGCCCGATTTGCTCGACCAGATTCCTGCTGATGTGGCAATCGATACCATCGGCGGCGACGGCGCCTACGACACCAAGGCATGCCATGCGCAAATTGTGGCGCGCGCAGCGGTCCCTTCGATTCCACCACGTGAGGGCGTGACGCCGTGGCCAGCGAGCACGCCCGGCGCGTTTTGGCGCAATGCTGCCATCGACGCGATCGCGGCAAGCAGCAGACGTGAATGGAAGCAGGCGAGTGGCTACCATCGTCGCTCGCTGGCCGAGACCCTGATGTACCGGCTCAAGATCCTTACGGGCTCCTCCCTGTGGGCTCGCGAGATTGGCTCCCAGGCAACCGAGGTCTCGATTCGTGCAGGCGTGCTCAACCGCATGGCGGCCATCGCACGCCCGCAATCCGTCCGTATCACCTGAGACAGAAAACACAAAGGTCATGTCGTCTCTACGCCTGATTAATGCAACAAAGCCTCAGTATAGCATCGACAATTCATACTATCGACGCAACTATCCATAGTCCGCATTGCAGACATCAATTTTACTTGCTTGATTTCGCTACAGCGGATTGCTATCGTCGATTGCATAGACATTCAGGTGTGGCATTTTCTCCTGGCGAGCAACACGTTTTCGTCAACGAAATGAAGATCTCGACGTGTTCTATCGAGATTCGCGCGTCACTTCCCGCCATCATCGTCTTTCGCCTCGATGCACTGCCATTACAGGAGAAGAATCCATGAAGAACTGCGTAGCGCGTTCAAAAGGCCCATCGCCGACCGTCGATTTACTGTATGACTATGCTCCGTTTTTGGAGCGGGCCTCATCTGCTGGAGCAATTGGAACGCTTTCCTCGAGTACCGAAAATCCACGCGTTGCTATCGTGGGGGCAGGCATCAGCGGCCTTCTGGCTGCTAACGAACTTATGCGAGCAGGTGTACGTGACGTTACTGTTTTTGAAGCCCGTGATCGTATTGGCGGCAGGTTATGGTCACAGGCGTTTGATTCGAAGCACCCACATCTCATCGCCGAAATGGGCGCAATGCGATTTCCTCCAAATGCGAGCGGTCTTTTTCATTACCTTGATCGGTATGATATTCCTACCACGGCAGCGTTCCCTGACCCTGGAGTCGTTGATACGGAACTGCATTATCGCGGCGTTCGCCATATCTGGCCGGCCGGAGATCCGCCGCCGCATCTGTTCAGGCGTGTACACGAAGGGTGGAGAGCTCTCTTGCAGGATGGATGCAAGATCAACGGCATATCTCTTGTCGCGCCGGTTGAAATTACGGCTATGTTGAAATCGGAGCGGTTTAGGGAGGCACGCACCGCGTGGCAAACATGGCTGGATTTATTTCGCGATAGTTCGTTCTATGCTGCTATCGTCACCATTTTCACGGGTCCTTGCCCACCTGGAGGTACTCAGTGGGAAAGACCATACGACTTCGAACTGTTTGGATCTCTTGGGATTGGCTCGGGTGGTTTTCTCCCAGTCTTTCAGGCCGGATTCACCGAGATTCTGCGCCTCGTCATTAACGGTTACATGGACGATCAACGCCTGATCTCGTGCGGAATCTCAACGTTGGCTGAGCGCATTGCAGGCGAGAATGTTTCTGGAAGCACTATCGCCGAACGGATTCGCTTTAACGGCGTCGGTCGCATCTACAAGGAAGGTGCAGAGATCAAGCTCGTGACCGATAAAGATGAAATTGCGACGTTTGACCGGGTGATCGTCACGAGCAACAACAGGGCGATGCAGATGGTTCATTGCTTGACGGATGACGAAACGTTTCTCAGCCGCGACGTATCCAGAGCGGTCAGAGAAACTCATCTGACCGGATCGTCAAAGCTCTTCATGCTCACCCGAGACAAGTTCTGGATAAACAAGAAGCTTCCCGTCACCATCCAGTCTGACAGCTTCGCACGAGGCGTATACTGCCTTGACTACGAACCTCACAACCCAGATGGTAGGGGTGTGATTTTGCTCAGCTACACTTGGGAGGACGATGCTCACAAATTGCTGAGTGTTTCAGACAAGAAGGAGCGGTGCGAGTGCTTCGTCGACGATCTGTCGACCTTCCATCCGGAACTTGCGCGTCACCTCGTCCCTGCAGATGAGGACTATGAACGCTGCGTCCTCCACCATGACTGGCTAACCGATCCTCATTCGTGCGGCGCCTTCAAGCTCAACTACCCGGGTCAGGATGTCTATTCGCAGCGTCTGTTTTTTCAATTCCAGACGGCAAACAATCCGGCAAGCGATACAGGGCTCTACTTGGCAGGATGCGGCTGTTCTTTCACCGGTGGGTGGATTGAGGGGGCCGTGCAGACAGCGATCAACAGCGCATGCGCCGTTATACGTAGCGCCGGGGGAGATCTTTTACCGGGCAACCCCCTTGACGAAATACGCAGTGCCTACTGCTACTAATATCGCTCTCTCAGACCTCCACCTACAAAATTTTTATGCATTTTCAAAACACACTTGAATCGCTTTGCGACCTCATAAGGTCAGGAGCCGTTACAGCAGAGGAGATCCGGGATCGCGCACTGAGCGCTGAGGCTCATCAGACACGTCTAAACTGTTTCATACGTGCTCGCAGCCCGGAGGCGCACTTCGCGAGAGCCAATGACACTCTGAAAGGTGCGCCACTCTACGGCATTCCTTTTTCTACAAAAGACAATATCTGCGTCAAGGGACTCCCTGTAACCGCCGGGACACCGGGCATGGAGGATTGTATAGCCACACGCGACGCACTTGTGGTCAAAAAGCTCAAATCCCTCGGCGCCGTCGTCGCCGGCAAGAACAACATGCATGAACTGAGCTTTGGAATCACGTCCGTCAATCCCCATTGGGGAACCGTGGGCAATCCCGTAGCTCCGGGCCATTTGGCCGGGGGAAGCAGCGGCGGCTGCGCAGCAGCTGTGGCAGCCGGTATTGTCCCGATGGCGATCGGAACCGACACTGGTGGCTCGGTGAGGATACCCGCGGCCTTCTGCGGCATAGCGGGTTTCAGACCAACAAGTGGCCGGTGGTCTTCAGCCGGGATCATTCCGGTTTCACGCACGAAGGACTCACCGGGCCTCCTGACGCGGACAGCCAAAGACGCATTGTTTCTATATGACTTGCTGAGCTCCGATAGCCAAATCCCGTCAAGACAAACAAATAATCGCTGCCGAATCGGTCTTCCAAGCTCTATGTGGAACGACGTGGACGATGATGTTCGGAAGCATTGCTGGCAGGCGATCAGGCGTCTAACTCGCGCAGGCTTTCAGTGCGTCGACCTCGATGACGCAGTTGTTTCCGAATTGAACAAGTTCGGCACTTTTACTATTCCAGTTTACGAATTTTTCACGGACTTTCCACGCGCACTGCTCTCTTTTGGATGGGGAAGCAGGGTTAATGCTGTGTTCGACAACATCCGTGACAAGTGCGTGAGGAGCATCATTCATCAACACCTTGACGGAAATCTGATTTCCGCAAAAGACTATTCCGCCGCAGTACAGAACTGTAACACGCTGCGGCTAGAAATGAATGCGCTTCTCAACGCCAAAGGGATCGATTTTCTCGCTTATCCCACTGTCCCGCGCAGCACTCCTCACGTTAGCGATGCACAGCATCCGGGGCTGTTCGCAGAGGTAATACGCAACACCGACCTCGCCAGCAATGTCGCAATGCCCTCCATTACCTTGCCTGTAGCGCCGAACGATGCATTACCCGTGGGATTGAGCCTTGATGCCGCACGCGGCCAAGACCGCCGGCTCCTCTTGATGGCAGCCGCTGCGGAGGAGATTCTTGCTTCATAGCGTACGCGACTTTCCGCCGCGCAGGTCGCTGGACTTCCAAATGCTCACGCACTGCTCGGAGGTAAGCAATTCATGCAGATTTCGTTGCAAAGAATAGGTATGCTTTTTGACGCCGGTAGCTTTGTGGACCATGCTCCAGGAGCGGAAACTCACTTCCTCTGCGGCGATAGACTAATCGATTCGGTCAAGTCGTTTCTGGTCGTGAATCGCGGAAGACTGTACGTTCAAGGGATCCGGACAAAGGCGTACCGCCGAGCAAATCATAAGCACAGTGACTCAGGCCAGGGACCGGCGGGCTCCGTTGATCTACGTCCAGGATCATCCGGGAGAGGTGGGCAGTTTCGATACAACGAAAGTAATTTCATCGGATATGTCGAGATTGCTTTTGTCTCCAACAAGTATAGGCAGGGTCAGCGCGTCGCTCGCAGAGTTCGCAGAAACCAATCTGCTGATCTCAGCAATACTCGGACCGACGTCAGACCCGTTGGCTCTTCCGAGCATGCTCGCCGATCTGGTGTTGATGACTAAGAATGGGGGTTCTGTCGCGCCAAGGTGCCGGGTTAAAATTTGCGTTCGATCCTGAATGACGAACAGCATGGGCCAGACGAAGAAGACACCACGCGCGACGTTGCCTCCGGGCATCGGCAAAGTCCTCAAGCGAC
>NZ_JAYMRY010000054.1:0-39048 GCF_038900695.1 Paraburkholderia sp. JHI2823
GGGTGGGGACGATCGTCTCGCTCTTCAGTTACCTCGGCGTGGAGACGATCGCCGTGGCCGCCGCCGAAGCACAGGATCCGCAGCGAGCCGTCACGCGCGCGTTTCGCGCGACGGTGCTGCGCCTCGTGCTGTTCTACCTGCTCACGTTGGCGCTCATGCTCGCCATCGTGCCGTGGACGGAAGCCGGCGGCAACGAAAGCCCGTTCGTGAAGGTCATGGCGGCGACCGGTGTGCCTTATGCGGCCGGCGCGATCAACTTCATCGTGCTCGTGGCGGCGCTCTCGGCGATGAACAGCCAGCTGTACATCACCACGCGCATGATGTTCAGCCTTTCGCGCGCCGGCTACGCGCCAGCGGCGTTCGGACGCCTCACGCGCCACGGCGTGCCGACGGCGGCGCTCTCGCTTTCCACCATCGGCATAGCGGTGGCGGCGGTGCTCAATGCGCTCTGGCCGCAGGCGGCATTCACGATGATGATGTCGATCGCCATGTTCGGCGCGATGTTCACCTGGTTCATGATCTTCGTCACGCAGATCTTCTTCCGCGTGCGCCAGGATCGCGAAAGCGGCGCACCGCTCAGGTTCCGCATGTGGGGCTTCCCGTTCACGAGCGTGCTGGGCGCACTGCTCATGCTCGGCATCCTGGCCGGAACGGCCTTTACGCGCGAATTCCGCATGACGCTGGCCTACGGCTTCGCGTTTCTCATGGTGCTGGTGGTCGCCTATGCGTTGTGGTATCGCCGACGTCCCACGGCGGCGCGACGAACCGAAGCCTCCATATAAAAAAAGCACGCCCGGGGCGTGCTTTCCTGTTGCTGGCGGGACCAGCCGCGATCAGTGTTTGCCCGTGCTGCCGAAGCCGCCCGCGCCGCGTTCGCTCGCCTCGAAATCGTCGACGACGTTGAACTGCGCCTGCACGACCGGCACGATCACGAGCTGCGCGAGGCGCTCCAGCGGATTGAGCGTGAAGGTCGTGTGGCCGCGATTCCATGTGGAGATCATCAGCTCGCCCTGATAGTCGGAGTCGATCAGGCCGACCAGGTTGCCGAGCACGATGCCGTGCTTGTGGCCAAGGCCCGAGCGCGGCAGGATCAGCGCCGCATAGCCGGGATCGTCCAGGTGAATGGCGAGTCCCGTCGGCACGAGCTTCGTTTCGCCCGGTTCGAGCGTGAGCGGTGCGTCGAGGCAAGCGCGCAGGTCGAGCCCGGCGCTCCCCGGTGTTGCATAGTGGGGCAGCTGGTCGCGCATGCGCTCGTTCAAGATCTTGATGTCGATTTTCATGAAGTTGGCGTTGTTGGACGGAGGGGATTAGTCAGGCGCGAGGCAGTTCGAATGCCTCGGCAAGCAGTTCGTAGGAACGCAGGCGAGCCTTGTAGCTGCCCGCGACGGTCAGCACGATCAGTTCGTCTGCGCGAAAGTTGTCCTTGATCGCGAGAAGGCGCTCGGTGACGCTATCCGGCGTACCGATGATGCTGCGCGGCTTTTCGCGGTCGATCACGATCTGCTCGCGCTCGCCGTATTCCTGCGCGCGGCCCTGTTCGAGGCTCGGAACCGGCGCGTTCAGCCCATAGGCCATCTGCACGCGGCGCAGGTCGACGGCTTTTTCCAGATCGGCGGCTTCGGCTTCGGTGTCGGCGCAGATCGCGAACACGGCGCACGCGAGATACGGCTTTGCTTCGTGACCGGCCTTGAAGCGGTCGAAATACGCCTCGGCCACGAGATGCCCGAAATGCGCATTGATGAAATGCGCGAACGAAAAACGCAGCCCGAGCTGCGCGGCCAGTATGCCGCCGAAGTCGCTGGAGCCGAGCACCCAGAGCTGAGGGCGCGTTTCGATCTGCGGCTGCAGCACGACGCCGCTCGCGAGGTGGTCGGCGGCCAGCTTCCCGTCCATCAGGCCGACGAGATCGTGTACCTGCTGCGTGAACTGGTCGCCGCGGTTGTACGCGCCCGCGGCCACGGCCTGCGCGGTGCGCATGTCGCCGCCGGGCGCGCGTCCGACACCGAGATCGATGCGCCCCGGGAAGAGTGCCTCGAGCATCATGAACTGCTCGGCGACCTTGAACGGGCTGTAATAGGGCAGCATGACGCCCCCCGAGCCGATGCGAATGCGCTTCGTCACGCTGCCCAGACGCGCCAGCATGACTTCCGGGCAGGGATTGCAGACGCCCAGCAGGCCGTGATGCTCGGCGCACCAGTAGCGCGTGTAGCCGAGGTCGTCGGCGAGTTGAGCGAGATCGAGGGTGGCGGCGATGGCGTCCGCCGCGGTATGCCCGGCGATGACGGGCGACTGGTCGAGTACGGAAAGCAGTGTCATGGCAGTACTGCTCCTTGCCTGCGTTCGCGGCGCCGTGTGCCGGCACACAGGGGCGCCGGCGCGCGCGTCACGAGATGATGCTTTGGTCGGGCAGACGCCGCGCGATCTCGGCGACGAGCGTCTGCGCGAGCGCCTGCTTGGCTGCGCGCGGCAGCGGCTTGCGGCCGCCCGCTTCGAACAGCACGACCTCATTGTCGTCCTGACCGAAGGTGAGCGGGCCGAGATTGCCGATCAGCAGCGGCACCTTCTTGCGCGCGCGCTTTTCCTCGCCGTGCCGGTCGAGGTCGCCGCTTTCGGCCGCGAAGCCCACGCAGTAGGGCGGATTCGGCAAGGCCGCGACCGAGGCGAGGATGTCCGGGTTCTCGACGAACGCGAACGTGGGCATGCGGTGCTCGGCCGTCTTCTTGATCTTGTGCTCGGCGACATGATCGACGCGCCAGTCGGCAACGGCTGCAACACCGATGAAGACGTCGGCGTCCGGCGCGGCGCGCATCACCGCGTCGTACATCTGCTGCGCGGTCTGCACGTCCTGGCGGTACACGCCCCACGGCGTTTCCAGCGCGACCGGCCCCGCGACCAGATGCACTTCGGCGCCGGCCTGCTGCGCTGCGCGCGCGAGCGCGAAGCCCATCTTGCCGCTCGAGCGGTTGGTGATGCCGCGCACGGGATCGAGCGGCTCGAAGGTCGGGCCGGCGGTGATCAGGAGCTTGCGGCCCGCGAGCGCTTTCGGCGCGAAAAAGGAGACGATCGCCTCGTAGACGGCCTCGGGCTCCAGCATGCGCCCGTCGCCGACTTCGCCACACGCCTGCGGGCCGGAATCGGGACCGAGCGTTTCGATGCCGTCGGCGCGGATCTGGGCGACGTTGCGCTGCGTGGCCGGGTTGTTCCACATCTGCCGGTTCATGGCTGGAACCACCAGCAGCGGACAGTCGCGCGCGACGCACAGCGTGGAGAGGAGGTCGTCGGCGAAACCGTGGGCGAGCTTCGCGATGAAATCGGTGGAGGCGGGCGCGACGACGATGGCGTCCGCTTCGCGCGAGAGGTCGATGTGCGCCATGTTGTTGGGCACGCGGCCGTCCCACTGGCTCGTGTAGACGGGGCGGCCCGAGAGCGCCTGCATCGTGACGGGCGTGATGAACTGCGTGGCCGCCTCGCTCATCACGACCTGAACGGTCGCGCCGGCCTTGGTCAGCAGACGCGTGAGCTCGGCGATCTTGTAGCAGGCGATGCCGCCCGTCATGCCGAGCACGAGGTGGCGGCCGGCCAGCTCGCCTGGGATTGCAGCGGACGTGTTCAAGTCAAAGCTCCCTTACTGTGGTCCCATGCAACGAAGTCGCCCGGCTTCGCCTGCGCACTCAGCGCGTGCCGCGCACGCGCCGCAATTCGTCGAACACCAGCAGCACCGCGCCGATGGTGATCGCGCTGTCGGCGAGGTTGAACGCCGGCCAGTGCCAGCCGCCCACGTGGAAGTCGAGAAAGTCGATCACGTGGCCGTACAGCAGGCGGTCGATCACGTTGCCGAGCGCGCCACCCATGATCAGCGCGAGCGCCGTGCAAAAGAGCTTCTGCGTGGCGTGGCGTTTGAGCAGATAGCAGATCACGAGCGCCGCCGCCACGCCGAGCGCCGTGAACGCCCAGCGCTGCCAGCCGCCCGCAGCCGACAGGAAGCTGAACGCCGCCCCCTTGTTGTAGACCAGCACGAGGTTGAAGAACGGCGTGATCACGCGGCCTTCGCCGTAGCTGAACACCTTGTTGATGGCGATTTTCGTGAGCTGGTCGGCGAGGATCACGATCACCGCGACGCCGAGCCACGGCGCGAGCGTGCCGCCCGCGCCATTCGACCGGGACTGCTTCGGCAGGGTTTTTGCCATTATGCCGCGCTCCGTTTTTCGCCGTCACCGAACAGATTCACGACGCAGCGGCCGCACAGGCCCGGATGCTCGGCGTTTGCGCCCACGTCCTCGCGGTAGTGCCAGCAGCGCTCGCACTTGAGGTACTTCGAGGTGACCACTTCGACGCCTTCCTCTGCCTCGCTTTCCACCTTCGCGATTTCCGCCGCCGAGGTGATCAGCACGAACTTGAGGTCGTCGCCGAGCGAGGCGAGCGCATCGTAGCGCGCGCCGCTTGCGAGAATGCGCACTTCGGCTTGCAGCGACGAGCCGATCTGGTTCGCCACGCGCGCCTCTTCGAGCGCCTTCGTCACGTTGCCGCGCACTTCGCGCAGCAGCGTCCATTTCACGAGCAGCTCCTGCGCGCCGGCGATGTCCGGGAACGCGTGGAAGGTTTCGGTGAAGATGGTTTCGCTTTGCGGCTGGAACACCTTCCACGCTTCTTCGGCCGTGAACGAGAGGAACGGCGCGAGGATGCGCAGCAGGCTGTGCGTGATGTGGTGCAGCGCCGTTTGCGCGGCGCGCCGGGCCTTCGAATCGGGCGCGCTCGTGTAGAGGCGGTCCTTCAGCACGTCGAGGTAGAAGCCGCCCAGGTCCTCCGAGCAGAACGTCTGCAGCTTCGCCACGACCGGGTGGAACTCGTAGCGGTCGTAGTGGGCGAGCACGTCGTTTTGCAGCGTGTGCGTGAGCGCCACGGCGTAGCGATCGATTTCGAGCCACTCGCCGGCGGGCAGCGCGTGCTTTTCGAAGTCGAAATCCGAGAGATTCGAGAGCAGGAAGCGCAGCGTGTTGCGGATACGGCGATAGCTCTCCGTCACGCGCTTGAGAATTTCTTCGGAGATGGCCAGCTCGCCCGAGTAGTCGGTCGAGGCGATCCACAGGCGGATGATTTCCGCGCCGAGGCGGTTCGCCACTTCATGCGGATCGACGCCGTTGCCGAGCGACTTCGACATCTTGCGGCCTTCGCCGTCGACGGTGAAGCCGTGCGTGAGCAGCGCGTTGTAGGGCGGCCGGCCGTCGAGCATCGAAGCCGTGAGCAGCGACGAGTGGAACCAGCCGCGGTGCTGGTCGGAGCCTTCGAGGTACAGGTCGGCCGGGAACTGCAGTTGGTCCTTGTGCGAGCCGCGCAGCACGTGCCAGTGCGTCGTGCCCGAATCGAACCAGACGTCGAGCGTGTCGCGGTTCTTCTCGTACAGGTTGGCGTCGTCGCCGAGCAGTTCGCGCGGGTCGAGCGTTTGCCAGGCTTCGATGCCTTCCTTCTCCACGCGCTGCGCAACCTGTTCGAGCAGCTCCAGCGTGCGCGGATGCAGCTCGCCGCTTTCCCTATGGACGAAGAACGCCATCGGCACGCCCCATTGGCGCTGGCGCGAGAGCGTCCAGTCCGGGCGGTTGGCGATCATCGAATAGAGACGCTGCTTGCCCCACGAAGGGTAGAACGCCGTCGCCTCGATGCCTTCGAGCGCGGTTTCGCGCAGGGTCTTGCCGCCGTCGTTCGGCTTGACGTCCATGCCCGCGAACCACTGCGACGTGGCGCGGTAGATGATCGGCGTCTTGTGGCGCCAGCAGTGCATGTAGCTGTGCACGTACTTCTCGCTGCGCAGCAGGGTGCCGGCGGCGTCGAGCGCGTCGACGATCTTCGGGTTCGCGGCCCAGATCGAGAGGCCGCCGAAGAGCGGCAGTGACTCGATGTAGCGGCCATCGCCCATCACCGGGCTGATGATGTCGGAATCCGCCATGTCGTGCGCCTTGCACGACACGAAGTCTTCCACGCCGTAGGCGGGCGCCGAGTGCACGATGCCCGTGCCGGTGTCGGTCGTGACGTAGTCGCCCAGGTAGACGGGCGAGGTGCGCTTGTAGCCCGGGTGCGCCGAAGCGAGCGGGTGATTGAAACGCAGCAGCGAGAGCTTTTCGCCCTTGGTCGTGGCCACGATCTTGCCGTCGAGGCCGAATTCCTTCATGCACGCTTCCACGCGCTCCTCGGCCAGGATCAGCAGGCCGCGCTGCGTGTCGACGAGCGCGTAGGTGATTTCCGGGTGGACGTTGAGCGCCTGGTTCGACGGGATCGTCCAGGGCGTGGTGGTCCAGATCACGATGCCGCCTTCCTCGCGCGGGAGCGCGGCGAGGCCGAACGCGGCCGCCGTTTCGGCGGGCTGCGCGAACGTGAACAGCACGTCGATGGTCGGGTCGGTCTTGTCCTTGTACTCGACTTCGGCTTCGGCGAGCGCCGAGCCGCAGTCGAAGCACCAGTTCACGGGCTTGAGGCCCCGGAACACATAGCCCTTCTCGATGATCTTCGCGAGTGCGCGAATCTCGTTCGCCTCGTTCACGAAGTTCATCGTCTTGTAGGGGTTGTTCCAGTCGCCGAGCACGCCGAGGCGCTTGAAACCCTTCTTTTGCGTCTCGATCTGGCTGGCCGCGTACTCGCGCGCCTTCTGCATCACTTCCTGGGCAGGCAGCGATTTGCCGAACTGCTTTTCGATCTGGATTTCGATCGGCATGCCGTGGCAGTCCCAGCCCGGCACGTAGACCGCGTCGAAGCCCGCGAGATTGCGCGCCTTGACGATCATGTCCTTCAGGATCTTGTTGACGGCGTGGCCGAGGTGGATGTCACCGTTCGCATACGGCGGGCCGTCGTGCAGGATGAACTTCTTGCGGCCTTTCGAGGCCGCGCGGATCTTCTCGTAGACCTGGTTCTCTTCCCATTCCTTGACCCATTGCGGCTCGCGTTTCGGCAGGTCGCCGCGCATCGGGAACGGGGTGTCGAGCAGGTTGACGGGGTACTTCGATTCGGTCTTCTGCGGCTTGCCGGAGGATGCTTTCTTGTCGCTCATGGTGAGATCACGTGGAATTCGGGGGATGCGTGGCGTCAGCGTTGCGCCGCCGTCGCCGCGGGCGCTGCATGTCGTGCTTGCGGCACGCGACGCCTCTGGGCGGGCAATCCGTGCGGTGCTCGTCGAGCCCGCGCGGAGCGCAGGTCATCTAATTCGGTCGGTGGCCGAGGTGGCGAACCCGGTGGAAGCGCCGCCGGCCACGTGGGCGCCCGCGGCGGCGAACCACGCGCGGGCGTTCGCCACGTCGCGGGCGATCGCGGCGGTGAGCGTTTCGAGGTCGGCAAACTTCTCCTCGTCACGCAGTTTCTTGAGGAACTCGACGCGTACGAGCTTGCCATAGGCGTCGCCGTGCCAGTCGAGCAGATGCACTTCGAGCAGCACGCGGCCCGAGTCGTCCACGGTAGGGCGCAGGCCGAGGCTCGCCACGCCGGGCAGCGGGTGGTCGGCAATGCCATGCACCTGCACGACGAAGATGCCCTTGAGCGCCGGCCGCTTGTGGCCGATCAGCAGGTTCATCGTCGGAAAGCCGAGGTCGCGGCCGAGCTTCAGGCCATGCGTCACGTGCGCGCTGATGTGGTAGCCGCGGCCCAGCGAGGCGCGCGCGGCGTCGAGGTCGCCCGCGTGCAGCTGCGCGCGCACGGCGGAGCTGGAAATGCGCACGCCCGAGGGATCGGCCACGGTCGCCATCTGTTCGACTTCGAAGCCGTACTGCTGGCCCGCCGCCTGCAGCGAGGCGAAGTCGCCCGCGCGCTTCGCGCCGTAGCGGAAGTCGTCGCCGATCATCATCCAGCGCGCGTGCAGGCCGCTCACGATGATGCGCTCGACGAACGCCTCGGGCGACTGGCTCGCGAACGTGTGGTTGAAATGCTCGACCACGACGCGGTCCACGCCGTTCTCGCGCAGCGCTTCGAGCTTGTCGCGCAGCATGGCGATGCGCGGCGGGGCGCCGGCCGGGTTGAAGAACTCGCGCGGATGCGGCTCGAAGGTCATCACGCAGACGGGCAGGCCGCGCGCGTCGGCCGCCGCGCGCACGCGCGCGAGCAACGCCTGATGCCCGCGGTGGACACCGTCGAAATTGCCGATGGTGAGCGCGCAGGGCGCGCGACTCTCGGCATTGGGAAGACCGCGGAAGACTCTCACGATAGCGGAACCTGGAGGAACCTCGAAAAGCGCGCCGGCCGGGCACGCGTGCAAAGTGCTGGTCAAACGGCCCACGGACCGCGACGAAACAGAAGATTATAAACGCACGAGGCGACGATCGCCGCCGCACGAGCGTGGCGCACGCCCCCCGATGATAAAATCCGCGGATGAAAAATCTCGTCATCCTGATTTCCGGGCGGGGCAGCAACATGGAAGCCATCGTGCGCGCCTGCGCGCACGAGACCTGGCCGGCGCGTGTCGCCGCTGTGATTGCCAACCGTCCCGACGCCGCGGGACTCGCGTTCGCGGCGTCGCACGGCATTGCCACGGCGGTCGTCGATCACCGCCAGTTTCCCGATCGCGCCTCGTTCGATGCGGCGCTCGCCGAGGTCATCGACGGCTACGCGCCCGACCTCGTCGTGCTGGCGGGCTTCATGCGCGTGCTGACCGAAGCGTTCGTCGGCCATTATTCGGGCCGGATGCTCAACATCCACCCCTCGCTGCTGCCCATGTTTCCGGGTCTCAAGACGCACCAGCAGGCGCTCGACGCCGGCTGCCGGGTGCATGGCGCGACGGTGCATTTCGTCACGCCCACGCTCGATCATGGTCCCATCGTCGCGCAGTCGGTGGTGCCGGTGCGCGCGGGCGACGACGCCGCGGCGCTCGCAGCGCGCGTGCTCAAGACCGAACATGTGATGTATCCGCGCGCGGTGCGCTGGTTCGTCGAAGGGCGCCTCGCGCTCGACGGCGAGCGCGTGACGCTCACGCCGGCCGAGCCGCAGTGGCTCTTCTTTGACGACTCGCAAGCCGCCGGGGAGGGCGCATGAGACTGCATGGTTTTCTGATCGGACAGACCGAGACATTGCTCGCCGACGTTCTCAAGTTCACGGGCCCGGCAGATGCCGTGACGAGCCGCTTCTTTCGCGAGCATCCGAAGCTCGGCCACTCGGAGCGCGGCGTGATTGCCGAGGCAGTGTTCGCCGTGCTGCGCCGGCGCATGGAGTTCGCGCACCTTGCCGAGAGCGGCACGGGCAGTCCCACGCGCCGCCTTACGCTGCTCGGTTTGATGGCGACGGCCGGCCGTTCGGCGATCCGTCCGTTCGTTTCCGACGCCGAGGCGAGCTGGCTCGAACATGTTTCGAAGATCGACCCGGCGAGCCTGCCGCAACGCGTGCAGCTCAATCTGCCCGAGTGGATCGTGAAGGCGCTGGAAACGCGCTTCCAGCCCGCCGAGCTTGCGCAGCTTGCCGCCGCGCTCAACTATCCGGCGCCGCTCGATCTGCGCGCCAACCCCATCAAGGCGAACCGCGACGAACTGCAGCGCGCGCTGGCCGAGGCAGGCATCGAAGCCGGCGAAACCCCGTTCGCGCCGTTCGGCGTGCGCGTGACGGGCAAGCCGGCGCTCGCGAAGCTCGACGCGTTCAAGAACGGCTGGTTCGAGGTGCAGGACGAGGGCAGCCAGCTGCTCTGCACGCTCGTGGCGCCGCGCCGCGGCGAGATGGTGGTCGACTTTTGCGCGGGCGCGGGCGGCAAGACGCTCGCGCTCGGCGCGATGATGCGCTCGTCGGGCCGCCTCTACGCTTTTGACGTTTCCGATCGCCGCCTGGCCAAGCTCAAGCCGCGCTTGGCGCGCAGCGGCCTTTCGAACGTGAATCCGGTGCTGATCGACAGCGAGCACGACGCCAAGATCAAGCGCCTGATCGGCAAGATCGACCGCGTGCTGGTGGATGCGCCGTGCTCCGGTCTCGGCACGCTGCGCCGCAACCCCGACCTCAAGTGGCGCCAGACGCCCGAGTCGGTGGCGGAGCTGGCGCCCAAGCAGCTTTCGATTCTGACGAGCGCGGCGCGCCTCCTGAAGCGCGGCGGCCGTCTTGTCTACGCGACCTGCAGCATTCTCGAAGCCGAGAACGAGGCGGTCGTGAAGCAGTTCCTCGAGGCGCATCCCGAGTTCGTGCTGGTGAGCGCGCGCGACGCCTTGGCCGAGCAGCGCGTGGGCCTCGACACGGGCGAATACCTGTCGCTGTGGCCGCACCGCCACGCGACCGACGGCTTCTTCGCCGCCGTGCTGGAGCGTCGCGGCGAAGCGAAGCCGAAGACGAAGGCAGCGGGCGCTGAGACTACGCCTGAAGAGGCATCGGCAGCGCAGGAAGCGTCCGACGCGATCGCGAAGGCGCAAGAGAGCGAAGCCGCCGAGCCGGAAGGGGCGCCGAAGTAAGGTAAGCGGCGCGTCGGGAGCGGCCTTTGCGGGACCGGCTGGCACGTGCCGGACGGCCCGCGTTGGCGTGCGCGCCGATGCGCGTCGGTGCGTCGGTGTGTCGACAAGCCGGACCCGGATTCAGGATGGAGCACGCGGCGATCGGCGCCGTCGGCGTGCACGGCGCGACGCGAGTTGCGGAGTGTCGGTGAAAGGCGGGATGGGGCCAGATGTTACGAAACCGGTCGGCAGGGGTGCGACAAAGCGCCTCAAAACGGGCTTCGGGCGTTGACGCCGTCACCGATAAAGAAAAAAATCTCCCTTTGTTACAAACACTTGGAACGGTTCTAGTAGAATGCCGTCCATCCGCATCGAATCGCTTTCACTTTCTTGACACCGGCGCAGGGCTGAAAGGCCAACGCGCTTCGCTTCACGGGTAAATACCTTGTTGAACTCCCTGCTTGATTTCCTCGCCCACGGGCTGCTCCATTTCTCGTGGTGGCAGATCGTGCTGTTCGCGGCGGTGGCGACGCACATCACGATCGTCGGCGTGACGGTGTACCTGCACCGCTGCCAGGCGCACCGCGCGCTGGACATGCATCCGATCGCGAGCCACTTCTTCCGCTTCTGGCTGTGGATGACCACGGGCATGTTGACCGGCCAGTGGGCGGCGATCCACCGCAAGCACCACGCCAAGTGCGAGACCGAAGAAGATCCGCACAGCCCGCAAACGCGCGGCATCTGGAAGGTGCTGCTCGAAGGCGCCGAACTCTATCGCGCCGAAGCGAAGAACGAAGAAACGCTTCGCCGCTTCAGCCACGGCACGCCCAATGACTGGATGGAGCGCAACGTCTACACGCGCTACCCCATCCTCGGCGTGAGCATCATGATGGTGATCGACGTCGCGCTGTTCGGTGCGGTCGGCCTCACCGTGTGGGCCGTGCAAATGGCATGGATTCCGTTCTGGGCGGCGGGCGTCGTGAACGGCCTTGGCCACTTCTGGGGCTACCGCAACTTCAATTCGGCCGACGCGAGCACGAATCTCTTCCCGATCGGCATCCTCATCGGCGGCGAAGAGTTGCATAACAACCACCACACCTTCGCGACCTCGGCGAAGCTCTCGAACAAGTGGTACGAGTTCGACATCGGCTGGATGTATATCCGCATGATGCAGGCGGTCGGTCTCGCCAAGGTGAAGAAGGTCGCGCCCACGCCGCGCCTCACCAAGGGCAAGCTCGTGCCCGACCACGAAACGCTGCAGGCCGTGCTCTCCAACCGCTACGAAGTGATGGCGCGCTACGCGAAGGCCGTGAAGCAGGCCTACCGCCAGGAGCTTGCGCACCTCAAGGAAGTGGGCGAGCGCGAGAAGTACAAGGTCATGCGCGGCGCCCGCAAGTGGTTCGACAAGGAAGAAGCCAGCCTGAACGAGCCGCAGAAGCGCCAGCTTCCGCAAATTTTCGCGAACAGCCAGAAGCTGCGCACCTACATCGAGCTGCGCAACGAACTGGCCGCCATCTGGGAACGTTCGAGCGCCTCGCGCGAACAACTGCTCACGCAGCTCCAGGATTGGTGCCACCGCGCCGAACAAAGCGGTATCAAGGCGCTGCAGGAATTCGCGTCGCGTCTGCGTCGCTACGCCTGATCGGCTTGACCGGATTTCGGGTCCCCCAGTGGGGCGCCGGAAAATCCTTTAGAATGACGAGACGTCACAAAACCCCGCGCTGGCGGGGTTTTTCTTTTTGGGCCGCATGAAAGCCGGAGTCCCCACAATGGCTTCGATGGCGCGGCGATCGGTAGGGGCAGGAGATGATGAGTCAGGCAATCAGGAAGGTCGAATATGACCGGCCGCAGGGTGCCGTCTGCAGCGTCGGACAGGCGTGGGCGCGCGTGCCCGATGCGCCGTCCACGGCGGAGCGCGTGGCATTGAAGGAGCGTATTCGTGCGTTGCTCAAGCGCGAGAAGGCGGTGCTCGTCGCGCACTATTACGTGGACCCCGAGCTGCAGGAGCTCGCCGACGAAACCGGCGGCTGCGTGGCCGATTCGCTCGAAATGGCGCGCTTTGGCCGCGATCACGAGGCGCAGACGCTCGTCGTGGCCGGCGTGCGCTTCATGGGCGAGACCGCGAAGATTCTGAGCCCCACCAAGCGTATTCTCATGCCCGACCTCGACGCCACCTGCTCGCTCGATCTCGGCTGCCCGATCGAAGAGTTCTCGGCGTTTTGCGACGCGCATCCTGACCGCACCGTCGTCGTCTATGCGAACACGAGCGCGGCCGTGAAGGCGCGCGCAGACTGGATGGTCACGTCGTCCATCGGTCTCGAGATCGTCGCCGATCTGCACGCGAAAGGCGAAAAGATCCTCTGGGCGCCGGACCGCCATCTCGGCAACTACATCCAGAAGAAGACCGGCGCGGACATGCTGCTGTGGCAGGGCTCGTGCCTCGTCCACGACGAATTCAAGGGCATCGAGCTCGATCTGCTGCGCGCCGAATATCCGGACGCCAAGATCCTCGTCCACCCCGAATCGCCGGAAAGCGTCGTGGCGCTCGCGGACGTGGTCGGCTCGACCACGCAGCTGATCGACGCTGCCGTGAAGCTCGACGCGCAACGCTTCATCGTCGCCACCGACCTCGGCATCCTGCACAAGATGCGCCTCGCGGCGCCGGGCAAGACCTTCATCGAGGCGCCCACGGCCGGCAACAGCGCGACCTGCAAGAGCTGCGCGCACTGCCCGTGGATGGCCATGAACGGCCTCGCGAATCTCGCCGACGTGCTGGAACGCGGACACAACGAGATTCACGTCGATGCTGCGATCGGCGAGCGTGCCCGTCAGCCAATCGACCGCATGCTGGCGTTTGCTGCGGAGCACAAGCGCCGCGTGCAGGCGAGCGGCGACCTCGCGCGCGACACTGCGCTGTTCTCGCAAGTGGGGGCGGCGTAAATGGGTGCGCTCGAATTGCTCGCCATCGACGCCGTGTCGCCCGTGCTGGGCGATGTGCGCACGCAGTACGGTGCGGCGTTCGACGCCGCGATTGCACGCAACGTGGCCGACGCGCTCGAAGAAGACGTCGGCCCCGGCGACCAGACGGGCCGCCTCGTGCCTGCCGACGAGATACGCGACGCGCGCATCATCGTGCGCGAAGAAGCGGTGCTGTGCGGCGTGCTGTGGTTCGACGGCGTGGTGAAGCGCGTCGATCCGCGCATCGACGTGCGCTGGCACTATCGCGAAGGCGACCGCATGGCCGCCGACACGACCGTGTGCTCCTTGCGCGGTCCGGCGCGCTCGCTGCTCACGGCGGAGCGCAATGCAATGAACTTCCTGCAGCTGCTTTCCGGCGTGGCGAGCGTGACGCGCCGCTACGTCGACACGGTCGCGCACACGAATACGCGCATCCTGGACACGCGCAAGACGCTGCCCGGCCTGCGCCTCGCGCAGAAGTACGCGGTGCGAGTGGGCGGCGGTGCGAACCAGCGCCTCGCGCTTTATGACGGCATCCTGATCAAGGAAAACCACATTGCCGCGGCGGGCGGCGTGGGCGCGGCAATCGACGCGGCGCTGGCGCTCAATGCAGGCGTGCCGGTCCAGATCGAAGTGGAAACGCTCGAACAGCTCGAAACGGCGCTCGCCCATGGCGCGCAGTCGGTTCTTCTCGACAACTTCTCGATCGAGATGATGCGCGATGCGGTGAAGCTCACGGCCGGACGCGCGGTGCTCGAGGTTTCGGGCGGTGTGAACTTCGAGACAGTGCGCGCGATCGCGGAAACGGGCGTGGACCGCGTCTCGATTGGTGCTTTGACGAAAGACGTGCAAGCGACGGACTTTTCGATGCGCATCGTCTGAACCGGCACGCTTTCGATTTGCAGCACTCAATGAGAAAGGCCGCCTCGGAATGAGGCGGCCTTTGTCTTTTGCGGCGTTTCCGGCGGCGGGCGCTTACGAAACCGTACGGTTGCGCACGCGCTCGGGCGCTAGCACCGTCGGCAGCGCCTTGGGCAGCGAGTTGGGCCAGTCGCGGCTGTAGTGCAGACCGCGGCTCTCGCGGCGCGAACGCGCGCTTTCCACGATCAGCGAGGCCACGTCGACGAGGTTGCGCAGTTCCAGCAGGTCGCGCGTGACGCGGAAATTTGCGTAGTACTCGAGGATTTCATCACGCAGCAGCGCGATGCGATGCTGCGCGCGCTCCAGCCGCTTGTCGGTGCGCACGATGCCGACATAGTTCCACATCAGGCGGCGCAGTTCGTCCCAGTTGTGTGCGACCACGACTTCCTCGTCGGAGTCGGAGACGCGGCTTTCGTCCCAGTCGGGCAGCGGGGCGTGGGCGCCCGCGCTGAAGCCTTCGGCTTCGATCGCCTCGGCAGCCGAGCGCCCGATCACGAGGCACTCCAGCAGCGAATTGCTGGCGAGGCGGTTCGCGCCGTGCAGCCCGGTGTACGAGGTCTCGCCGACGGCGTAGAGGCCTGCGAGATCGGTGCGTCCCGCCAGATCGGTGACGACGCCGCCGCACGTGTAGTGCGCGGCGGGCACGACGGGAATCGGCTCCTTCGTGATGTCGATGCCGAACTCGTGGCAGCGCGCGAGGATGGTCGGGAAGTGCTCTTCGAGAAAGGCCGGCGGCTGATGGCTGATGTCGAGATGCACGCAATCGATCCCATGCCGCTTGATCTCGAAGTCGATCGCGCGGGCGACGATGTCGCGCGGCGCGAGTTCTGCGCGCGGATCGTGCGCAGGCATGAAGCGCGTGCCGTCGGGCAGGCGTAGCACGCCGCCTTCGCCGCGCACCGCTTCCGAGATCAGGAACGACTTGGCGTGCGGGTGGAAGAGGCAGGTGGGGTGGAACTGGATGAACTCCATGTTCGCCACGCGGCAGCCCGCGCGCCACGCCATGGCGATGCCGTCGCCGGTGGCCGTGTCGGGGTTCGTCGTGTAGAGATAGACCTTGCCCGCGCCGCCTGTGGCGAGCACCGTATGCGGCGCCTGGATCGTCACCGTGCGGTCGTTCTCGAGATCGAGCGCATAGAGGCCGTGGCAGCGGCGGCCGGGGAGGCCGAGCCGGTCGGACGTGATGACGTCGATCGCCTGGTGGTCTTCGAGAATCGTGATGTTCGGATGCGAGCGCGCGCGCTCGAGCAGCGTCTGCACGACCGCGTGGCCGGTGGCGTCGGCCGCGTGGATGATGCGGCGGTGGCTGTGGCCACCCTCGCGCGTGAGGTGAAAGCCTAGCTCGGCGGCGGCATCCCTCGTGAACGGCACGTCCTGGTCGATCAGCCATTCGATGGCCGCCCGGCCATGCTCGACGATGTAGCGCGTCGCCGCCTCGTCGCACAGGCCGCCGCCCGCCACGAGCGTATCGTCCACGTGGTTCTCCACGCTGTCGGCCGAATCGAGCACGGCGGCAATGCCGCCTTGCGCACGGTCGCTCGCGCCTTCGGTCATCGCGCGCTTGGCGATGACCACGACGCGTCGCGAATCGGCCAGGTTCAGCGCGACGCTCAGTCCCGCGAGGCCGCTGCCGACGATCGCTACATCGAAATTCATGATCCTGCTTCTCCGTCTCTCTTGTACTGCGCCTTGTGCCCCATCGGGCGCTGTCATACGCGGATGACAAACGTGTGGCGGCCGGTGTAAAGCGGGAAGGATACTCCGAGAGACGCGCGAACGGATAGCAACAGTTCCGGCGGGGCCGGTAAAACACCGTTGCGCGTCGCGAAGTGAGGCGGGGGCGCGTGCCGGCAAGGCATCGAGCCGTGCCAGAAAAGAAAAACCCCGCTAAAGAGCGGGGTTTTTCTGTCTTCGTCAGGCTCGGAACCAGATCACTTGATCTTGGTTTCCTTGTACTCGACGTGCTTGCGAACGACCGGGTCGAACTTCTTGATCGACATCTTTTCCGGCATGTTGCGCTTGTTCTTCGTGGTCGTGTAGAAGTGACCCGTACCTGCGGTCGATTCCAGCTTGATCTTGTCGCGGACGCCCTTGGCCATGATTTACTCCTTACAGTTCGCCGCGTGCGCGCAGGTCTGCGAGCACGGAGTCGATGCCGTTCTTGTCGATCAGGCGCAGGCCTGCGTTCGAGATGCGCAGACGCACCCAACGGTTTTCGCTTTCAACCCAGAAACGGCGGTTTTGCAGATTCGGGAGGAAACGGCGCTTGGTTTTGTTGTTAGCGTGGGAAACGTTGTTGCCGCTCATCGGCGCTTTCCCAGTGACTTGGCATACGCGTGCCATGAGTACACTCCTACGGAAATTCTGAGTTCGAGAGCCGCTTAAGTTTCCCAGGCGAGAAATGGCCGGACCAGGAGCGCGCTCACGTATGGATGAGAGACAACCTCGAACCCAGGCCATATTTCCCCTGGAACGCCTTGACGGGCTTTGGAACAGGGTTGGAAATAGGCAAACCGTGATTCTAACAGCAAAAGTCCTGGAAAATCAAACAGGATTTACGGATGTTGTTGTGCGCCACAGCGTGAAACTGGCGACGCGTGGGTGCCGCGCCTCAATTCCAGCCATGGCGCGCAAACGAAAACGTATCGCGTGCGCCGATGACGAGGTGATCGATGAGCTGAACTTCCACGAGCGCCAGCGTTTCGCGCAGCACACGCGTGAGGCGCCGGTCGCTCGCGCTGGGCTGCACGGCGCCCGAAGGATGATTATGGGCGACGATGAGGCTCGCGGCATTGACCATCAGCGCGCGTCGCACGATTTCACGAGGGTACACCGCCATGCGGGTGAGCGATCCGCGCGAGCTTTCTTCCGAGCGGATGAGCCGATGGCGCGCATCCAGGAAAAGGCACACGAACACCTCGTGGGGCCGGCCGCCGATCAGGAGCCGCAAGTAGTCCTCCACCGCGCCGGGGGAATCGACGAGGGGCTTGTCGTCGAGCGCTTCGGCGAGCGAGCGCCGGGCGACCTCGGTTACGGCCTGCAGCAACGCAGCTTTTGCCGGACCGATGCCGCGCAGGGCCTCGAATTCTTCACGCTGGGCGTCGAGCATGGCGCGCAGCGAGCCGAAATGGGCCAGCAGCGAGCGGGCGACCCCGAACACGTCGTGGCCTGGCAATCCCGAGCCCAGCAGGATGGCGATCAATTCGACGTCCGAAAGCGCGGCGGGGCCGGCCGTGCGCAAGCGTTCGCGCGGCATGTCGCGGCGGCGTGCCGCAGCGGACCCGTCAACGCTAGCGGATGTCGAAGGTGACGCCGGCGCGGGGGCCGCAGCGCTTGCGTCGGCGCCGGGCTCCGCACATCCAGGCTCCGGCGGGGAAGAAAGGGCACGGCAATTGCGCCACAGTGATGTTTCCGGCATGCAGGTGAGATCCGTCATGACATTCTCCGCAGGCAAGCCCGGAGCGCGCTGTGCAGGCGGGCGGTGATGCCGCCTGGGAACAAACGTGCCGCGACCGCCCCGGCCAAGTGGCTTACAATAGAAACTTTCCGGCCGGCAGACGCAGGCCGGACAGGCGCCTTGCGGCGCGCACGCGCGAAGCGCGCGTTCCGACGAAATGAGTTACGCATGAGCATCATCGACATCTCCGAAGTGAAACCCGGTTCCCACGTGACGCTGCACTACCGGCTTTCGCTCGCCGATGGCACGGAAATCGTCAATACCTTTGTCGATCGCCCCGCGACCCTGCTGATGGGCGCCGGCCAGCTCGCGCCGCCGCTGGAAGACATTTTGCAGGGCCTGAAGGTGGGTCACCACTCGACCTTTCGGCTAGAACCGGGCGTGGCGTTCGGCCAGCGCAACCCCGACCTGATCCAGCGCGTCTCGCTCAAGACCTTGCGCGAAAACGGCATGATCGGCGACGAATTCAATCCGGGCGACCTGATCGAATTCAATGCGCCCAACGGCGGCCGCTACGCGGGTGTGCTCAAGGAAGTGAACGAGACCTCCGCCCTGTTCGATTTCAACCATCCGCTCGCAGGCCAGGCGGTTGCGTTCGAAGTACAAATCATCGGAATCCTCTAAAGCCCATGACCAACACGGACACGTCTCTCCTCGCCGCTGACCTCACCGACGCCGAGATCCTGCTCGCCCAGCCGCGCGGCTTCTGTGCCGGCGTCGATCGGGCCATCGAGATCGTCGAACGTGCCATCCAGCTGCACGGCGCACCGATCTACGTGCGCCACGAGATCGTCCACAACGCCTATGTCGTCGAGGATCTGCGCAAGAAGGGGGCGATCTTCATCGAGCAGCTCGATGAGGTTCCGTCCGGCAACACCGTGATCTTCAGTGCGCACGGCGTCTCGAAGTCGGTGCGCGCCGACGCCGAGGCCCGCGGCCTGCGCGTCTACGACGCGACCTGCCCGCTCGTGACCAAGGTGCACGTCGAAGTCGCCAAGATGCGCGACGAGGGGCTCGACATCGTCATGATCGGGCACAAGGGCCATCCTGAAGTGGAAGGCACGATGGGGCAGGTGGCCGAGGGCATGTACCTCGTCGAGGACATCGCCGATGTCGAGGCGCTCCAGCTGCGCGATCCGTTGCGCGTGGCGTTCGTCACGCAAACGACGCTTTCCGTGGATGACGCCGCCGAAATCATCGCGGCGCTCAAGGCGCGCTTTCCGGCGATTCGCGAGCCGAAGAAGCAGGACATCTGCTACGCCACGCAGAACCGCCAGGATGCGGTCAAGTTCATGGCGCCGCAGTGCGACGTCGTGATCGTGGTGGGCAGCCCGAACAGCTCCAATTCGAACCGGCTGCGCGAAGTGGCCGAGAAGCGCGGCATTCCCGCCTATATGGTGGATGCCCCCGAGCAGATCGACCCGCAGTGGCTCGCCGGCAAGCGCCGGATCGGCCTCACGGCCGGTGCCTCGGCTCCCGAGGCGCTTGCGCAGGAGATCATTCGCCGCCTGCACGAACTCGGTGCGCGCAATGTGCGCGCCCTCGAAGGCATTGAGGAGAACATCGCGTTTCCATTGCCTCGCGGGCTCGGTCAGCCCGCCTGAGGCCTTACCTCTCCAAAAAAATGGCGCCCAATCGGGCGCTTTTTTTTTGCGCAGTGCGTTCGCTCGGCAACTTAAATAAGGGCTCGACCATTCGGACGAGCGGGTTAACCGTGGATTGGGCGGGTGGTCTTATTAGTGTTTTCGCTAGCGCACAGTACCGAATCGCGTGGTGTGACCCCTTATTTCAGCTGTTGTTTCGACGATCTCGCCATGCGTGCACCACGCCCCGGGCGATATTTGTATGCTCTCCCTTAAATATTATCCATTCGATTCGATGCCCACCTGACAAGGCATTGCGGGAACAACTCGCAACACTTGATGTCGGCCTTGCCGGATCTTGGTGCAACTGGTGCACGAAAATGCGGCGCAACCCGCGGCGCAACCCCGCTGTCGTTGAGCCGTGGAAATGTGGTTGCAATGCAGGAAAACCCTGCCGGTTCAACAATATTGCCCGTCGCATAATTGGCGTTACAATGCGCGCGTTCTGAAGATCTGGTTGTTCCTTAAAAAGGGCTTCGGACATGCATTTCGGAAGGCGCAGGAGACCTCATTAATGCAATTCGAGTCTGCTTTTGCCGCGTCGTCGGCAAATGGGGCTGTGTCATGCGGCGCATGGCAAGCCTCCGTTGTCGAGACCGGCATGGGCGCAACAGCGATTGTTCTTGGCATGCAGCTTGCTTGTGCATGCACCGGCGTTGTTGTGCCGGCTCGCCCTTTTGTTACGACGCATCTCAGTGCTGAGGCGGCGGCGTGCG
Source organism: Paraburkholderia sp. JHI2823 (assembly GCF_038900695.1). NCBI lineage: Bacteria > Pseudomonadati > Pseudomonadota > Betaproteobacteria > Burkholderiales > Burkholderiaceae > Paraburkholderia > Paraburkholderia sp. JHI2823. The sequence goes on from NZ_JAYMRY010000054.1 coordinate 20,066, forward strand.
CGGGCGGCCGGGACGAGGGAGTCATGACGTTCGACGCATTCACGATGGCCAGCCGTGGGGCATATCGCGAATACGTCGCCGCGAATATGGCGCGTAGTTGATTGAACCCGACGGCACCGAACCATCCGACGGTGCCGTTTTTGCATCCGCTTCTGGCGAGCCTGCCGCTGCAACACAGCGACAACGCGGACCAGGGCGGCCAACCGTTACCGGTTTTTACTTCAATACCCGAAAGTGTCGTTGCGGTTCCGTGAACCATCGCCCACCGGCCGATGACGAGCGTGAATCCGGTTGCACGGGCTAAGGAGCATTAAATGGATATTTTCATCCAGCAGATCCTGAACGGGCTGGTGCTTGGCAGCATTTACGCCATCATCGCGCTCGGTTACACCATGGTGTACGGGATTCTGGGCATCATCAACTTCGCGCACGGCGACGTGCTCATGGTGGGCGCCATGGTCGCGCTCTCCGCGATCAACGTCCTGCACAATCACTTCCCGGGCCTCGGGAACATCCCCACGCTGTGCATTGCCCTTGCAGTCGCCGCGGTCGTGTGTGCTGCCGTCGGGTACACAATCGAGAAGGTGGCGTACCGGCCGCTGCGTCGCGCGCCGCGCCTCGCACCGCTGATCACCGCGATCGGTGTGTCGATCCTGCTGCAGACACTCGCCATGATCGTCTGGGGCCGCAATCCGCTGGCCTTCCCGCAGCTCATCTCGACCGATCCGATCAACGTCATCAAGCCGACTGAAACCGGCGTGGGCGCCGTGATCTCGATGACGGAAATCGTCATCATCGTCGTCGCGTTCGTCGTGATGGCGGGTCTGTTGCTCCTCGTGCACAAGACCAAGCTCGGCCGCGCCATGCGCGCCATCGCCGAGAATCCGAACAATGCCTCGCTGATGGGCGTGAATCCGAACTTCGTGATCTCGGCCACGTTCATGATCGGCTCGGCACTCGCGGCGCTGGCCGGCGTGATGATCGCCTCGGAATACGGCAACGCGCACTTCTACATGGGTTTCATCCCCGGCATGAAGGCCTTCACGGCCGCGGTGCTGGGCGGTATCGGCAACCTCGGCGGTGCGATGGTCGGCGGCGTGGTGCTCGGCCTGATCGAGCAGCTTGGCGCAGGCTACATCGGCAACCTGACCGGCGGGGTGTTCGGCAGTAACTATCAGGACGTCTTCGCATTCATCGTGCTGATCGTCGTGCTCGTGTTCCGTCCGTCGGGGCTGCTGGGCGAACGTGTCGCGGACCGCGCATAAGAGGGAGTAGCAGAACATGACTTCAATCCAACCGATCGAGCCGTCGACGACGCTCATCCCCGAAAAGAACACGACGAAGACGCTCGCCGTGGGCATCGTGACCGCGATCTTCGTGGCGGCGCTCCCGTTTGTCGTGGGCGCCACGGGCGGCAACTACTGGGTGCGCGTGCTCGACTTCGCCATGCTGTACGTGATGCTCGCGCTGGGCCTGAACGTGGTGGTGGGTTTCGCCGGCCTGCTCGACCTGGGCTACATCGCGTTCTACGCGGTGGGCGCCTATACGGCCGCGCTGCTGACCTCGCCGCACCTCGCGAACCAGTTCACGTGGATCGCCAACATGTTCCCGGGCGGCATGCATACGCCGTACTGGATCGTGATCCCGTGCGCGATGGCGCTCGCCGCGCTGTTCGGCGTGCTGCTCGGCGCACCGACGCTGCGTCTGCGCGGCGACTACCTCGCCATCGTGACGTTGGGCTTCGGGGAAATCGTTCGTATCTTCATGAACAACCTCGACCGTCCGGTGAACATCACCAACGGGCCGCAGGGCATCACGGGCGTCGCGCCGCTGCAGGTCTTCGGCTTCAACTTCGCGCAGCCGCACGAGATCCTCGGCTTCACGTTCACGCAGGTCTACATGTACTACTACGTGTTCGTGATCTGCGCGCTGCTCGTGATCTGGGTGTGTACGCGCCTGCAGCACTCGCGCATCGGCCGCGCATGGGCCGCGATCCGCGAAGACGAAATCGCCGCCAAGGCCATGGGCATCAACACCCGCAACGTCAAGCTGCTCGCGTTCGCGATGGGCGCGTCGTTCGGCGGCCTTTCGGGTGCGATGTTCGGTGCGTTCCAGGGCTTCGTGTCGCCGGAATCGTTCACGTTCTGGGAATCGGTCGTGGTGCTCGCCTGCGTGGTGCTGGGCGGCATGGGCCACATTCCGGGCGTGATTCTCGGCGCCGTGCTGCTCGCCATTTTCCCCGAGTTCCTGCGCTCGACGATGGGCCCGCTCCAGCACATGCTGTTCGGCCATGAAGTCGTCGATACGGAAGTGATTCGCCAGCTCCTTTACGGTCTCGCCATGGTCGTCATCATGCTTTATCGCTCCGAAGGCCTGTGGCCCGCGGCGAAGCACGAAGACAAGATCGCGAAGATCGCCAAGCGCGCCAGCAAGAAGCCGATTCGCGCATAACGGGGAGAACAGAATATGAGCAGCAAATCTATCCGCCTGTCCGTGAAGGGCGTGAACAAACGCTTCGGCGGCTTGCAGGCGCTCTCGGATGTCGGCCTGCAGATCGAGGAAGGCACGATCTACGGCCTGATCGGCCCGAACGGTGCAGGCAAGACCACGTTCTTCAACGTGATCACCGGCCTCTACACGCCCGACTCGGGCGAGTTCAAGCTCGACAACGAGGCCTATACGCCGACCGCCGTCTATCAGGTGGCGAAGGCGGGCATCGCGCGCACGTTCCAGAACATTCGCCTGTTCGGCGGCATGACCGCGCTCGAAAACGTGATGGTGGGCCGCCACGTGCGCACGAAGCACGGGCTTTTCGGCGCCGTGTTCCAGACGCCGGCCGAGCGCAAGGAAGAGCGCGAGATCAAGGAGCGCGCGCTCGAATTGCTCGAATACGTGGGCATCGCGCAGTACGCGGACTACACGTCACGCAATCTCTCGTACGGCCACCAGCGCCGCCTCGAGATCGCGCGCGCGCTCGCGACCGATCCGAAGCTGCTCGCGCTCGACGAGCCGGCGGCCGGCATGAACGCGACCGAGAAGGTCGAACTCACGCGCCTGCTCGACAAGATCCGCGCCGATGGCAAGACCATCCTGCTGATCGAGCACGACGTGAAACTGGTGATGGGCCTGTGCAACCGGATGACAGTGCTCGACTATGGCAAGGTGATCGCCGAAGGGCTGCCGCACGACGTGCAGAAAGACCCGAAGGTGATCGAGGCGTATCTGGGTGGAGGGGTTCACTGATGTCTACACCGGTCCTGAAAATCAAGGGTCTGCAGGTCAATTACGGCGGGATCCAGGCGGTCAAGGGCGTGGACATGGAAGTCCGCCAGGGCGAACTCGTCACGCTGATCGGCGCGAACGGCGCGGGCAAGACGACGACCATGAAGGCCATCACGGGTCTGAAGCCGTACTCGGCGGGCGACATCGAGTACAACGGCCAGTCGATCAAGGGCGTGCCGGCGTACGAGCTTCTGAAGCGCGGCCTCGCGATGGTGCCGGAAGGCCGCGGCATCTTCGCACGCATGTCGATCGTCGAGAACATGCAGATGGGCGCGTACCTGCGCAACGATAAGGAAGGCATCCAGAAGGACGTCGACCGCATGTTCGGCTTCTTCCCGCGCCTGAAGGAGCGCGCCACGCAGCTCGCGGGCACGCTCTCGGGTGGCGAGCAGCAGATGCTGGCCATGGCGCGCGCGATCATCAGCAAGCCGAAGCTTCTGTTGCTCGACGAGCCTTCGATGGGTCTCTCGCCGATCATGGTGGAGAAGATCTTCGAAGTGGTGCGCACGATCTCGTCGGAAGGCATCACCGTGCTGCTCGTCGAGCAGAACGCACGTCTCGCGCTGCAGGCAGCCAATCGCGGCTACGTGATGGACTCGGGCCTCGTGACGATGGAAGGCGAGGCGAAGCAGATGCTCGACGATCCGAAGGTGCGCGCCGCGTATCTGGGCGAGTAAGGCATCGCATTGCGGTCCTCGCGGCCGCATAAAGACAAAAGCCGCATGGTGCGAAAACCATGCGGCTTTTTTCATGATGCTGAGCATGCCACTCAGGTAGCGAGTGCTTCGGATCCCTGTGCGGCGAGACGCTTGCCGAGACTCACGACCGCGTCGGCGCGATAGCCGAGCCGCTCGTAGAACGCGAGTACCTCGGCCTTGTCGGTGAGCACCTGAAGGTTGAGCTTGAGGCAGCCCATCGCGGCGAGCGCGCGTTCCGCGTGACACACGAGCCGCGTGCCGACGCCGTGGCGCCGCGCCTCGGGCGCGACGGCGACCGAATAGAGCCAGCCACGATGGCCGTCGTAGCCCGCCATCGCCGTACCGATGAGCACGCCGTCATCATCGCCGCCTGCATCGCCATCGTGACGAAGCGCGACGAAGAAAAGCTCCGGCTGCGTGCCGAGCTTGTTCGCGATCGACAGGCGCGGATCGCGGTGCGGCCGGCTCGCGTCGTTGTACTCGGGAAAAGCCTGCAGCCAGAGCGCGAGCACCGCTTCGGTGTCGCCCTCGGTGAACGCACGTATCGTGACGGACATCGCTCGTGCTCCGCCCGATTACAGCGAGTCGAGAATCGTGCGCAGCATCGCCATCATCTGGTCGATCTCCTGCGTCGTCACGTTGAGCGCCGGCATGAAGCGCAGCAAGTTCGGGCGTGCGGCGTTGAGCAACAGGCCGTCCGGCTGCATGAGGCGTGCCTTCTCGACGATCTCGGGGCCGATGTCCTTGCCGAGCAGCAGCGCGCGCAGCAAACCTTCGCCGCGCTCACCCTGGAAACCGCGTTCGGCCGAAAGTTCGAGCAGCTTCTCGCGCAGATATTCGCCGCGTGCGCGCACGCCCTCGAGAAAGCCGGGCGCAACCAGTTGCGAGATCACCGAATAGCCAACCGCCGTCATCAGCGGATTGCCGTTGTACGTGCCGCCCTGATCGCCCGCCTCGAACACGGCGATTTCCTTCTTCGCGAGCAGCGCCGCAAGCGGCACGCCGCCGCCGATGCCCTTGCCGAGCGTCATGATGTCCGGCTCGATGCCCGAGAGTTCGTACGCGAACAGGGTGCCCGCGCGGCCGCAGCCGCTTTGAACTTCGTCGACGATCAGGAGGATGCCGTGCTTTTGCGTGAGCGCGCGCAACTGCTGCATGAATTCGCGCGTGGCGGGAATCACGCCGCCTTCGCCCTGGATCGGCTCGAGCATCACGGCCACGGTCTTCGCGTTGATGAGCTTTTCAACCGAGGCTATGTCGTTCAAGTCGGCCTTCGGGAAGCCCGGCACCTGCGGGGCGTAGATCGTGTCCCAGCCCGGCTTGCCGCTCGCCGACATCGTCGCGATCGTGCGGCCGTGGAAGCTGTGGTCGAACGTGATGATCTCCCAGGCGCCGTCGCGATGCTTTTTGCCCCACTTGCGCGCGAGCTTGATTGCGCCTTCGTTGGCTTCGGCGCCGCTGTTGGCGAAGAACACCTTGTCGAAGCAGCTGTGCTCGGTCAGGAGGCCCGCGAGCTTCGCCATCGGCTCGTTGTAGAAGGCCGGCGACGGGTTGATGAGCAGGCGCGCCTGCTTTTCCAGCGCCTCGATCATCCCCTCATTGCAGTGCCCGAGGCTGTTGACCGCCCAACCCTGGATGAAGTCGAGATAGCGCTTGCCTTCGTTGTCGTAGAGCCACGACCCCTTGCCATGCGTGAAAACGATTTCGGGCCGGTTGGTGATGTACATCAGCGACTCGATCGGGTATTCGGAAAAATTCATGGCAACGGGCTCCGCGTTGGGGCTGCAAACAGGTTGAAAGGGATACGGCGGAAAAACAAAAAGCCACGGACTGGCCGTGGCTTTCGTGTTTCGAACTTGCTGTGCGTTGAGAAGTGCAGCGCGCGTCCGCGACTAGCCAGGCCCTAGGGATGGGGCGCGCGGCGACGTCGGAGGGCGGACAGCATGCAGTTCATGGGCGCAAGAATACGACAAGCCGAATGGCGCTGTAAACCGTCAATGTGGCGAATTTTTTCAGTCGGCCGAAGATTTTTTCATGACTCTCGCGCTTTGGATCGATCGGAGCCGCTGCATTGCGCACGCAACGACCCGTGCATCGATCCAAAGGGCGCGCGCGTCAGACGGGGTTCGCGAGGTCCGCGGCGCTCGTGAACGAGTCTGCGTAGAACTCGTCTTCGGGCAGGCCATGATGCTGCGAGAAGTCGCGCTGGGCCGACTCCACCATGACCGGCGCGCCGCACGCATAGACCTGGTGGCCCGACAGGTCGGGCAGATCCTCGATCACGGCGCGGTGTACGAAGCCCGTGCGGCCAGTCCAGTTGTCTTCGGCGGCGGGCTCCGAGAGCACCGGCACGAAGCGGAAGTTCGGAATCTCCTTCGCCCATTGCCCGGCGAGATCCATCAGGTACAGGTCCTTCTTCTGGCGCGCGCCCCAGTAGAGTGTCATCGGACGGTTCAGGTTCTTGTGGACCGCGTGCTCGACGATCGCCTTGATCGGCGCGAAGCCGGTGCCCGAAGCGAGCAGCACGATGGGCTTGTCCGATTCCTCGCGCAGGAAGAAGGTGCCGAGCGGCGCCTCGAAGCGCAGGATGTCGCGCTCCTTCATCTGCGTGAAGACGTGGTCGGTGAACTTGCCACCCGGCATATGGCGGATGTGCAGCTCGATAGGGCCTTCGTCGTGCGGGGCGTTCGCCATGGAGTAGGAGCGGCGCGTGCCGTCCTTGAGGATGAACTCGAGGTACTGGCCGGCGAGATACTGCAGGCGCTCGTTCGCGGGCAGCTGCAGCTTTAGGACGATGACGTCGTCGGCCTTGCGCTCGATCGCGGCGATGCGGGTAGGCAGCTTGCGCACTTGCACGTCGCCCACGCCCGCCACTTCGCGGATATCGATTTCGAGGTCCGTTTGCGCCGTCGCGCAGCAGAAGAGGGCCATGCCGCGCGTTCTTTCGTCGTTCGAAAGCGCCGAGGCCGCGTGAGCGCGCTGCTCGACTTCGCCGTTGCAGACGGTGCCCTTGCATGAGCCGCACGCGCCGTTCTTGCAGCCATACGGCAGGCCGATGCCCTGACGCAGGGCCGCGTTGAGAATGGGTTCGTCAGGCTCGACCTGGAACTGCCGGCCGCTTTTCTTGAGCGTTACGTTGAAAGCCATATTCAGGGAAGCGTAAATCTGTATCCGAGGGTTGAAATCGGGTCGCGGGAGTCGCTGGGTCATTCCCCGCGTTTCCTTGCCGGCCTTCGCCGCAAGGCGCGGGCCGCTAAAATGGTTCCACTATGATTGCCACACGAAACTTGCGCCGTGCGCGCATCCTGATCGTCGGTTGCGGCGACGTTGGCCTGCGCTGCGTCGCCCAGTTGCGCGAGCGGCCGGACCGCGCGCGTGTTTTCGCGCTCGCGCGCCGCTCCGAGAGCGTGGAAGCGGTGCGCGCCGCGGGCGCTGTGCCCTTGCGCGGCGACCTCGACTCGCGCCGCAGCCTCGCGCGGCTCGGCGGCGTGGCGAGCACGGTGTTGCATCTCGCGCCGCCACAAAAAGACGGTGCCGACGACCTGCGCACCCGCCGCCTGATCGCAGCGCTCACGGCGCGCCGCCGTGCGGCCTCGCGTCCGGTGCTCGCGCGCGGTTTGGCGTTCGGAACGTCCCCCACCTTGCGCCTCGCTTCTGGCGAGTCCACGGGTTTCGGTCCGTCCGCCATTGTACCCGAGCGCATCCGGCGGGCCTCCCGCACCCAGCGCAGGCGCCCTAAGCGCCCGACGCTCGTCTATGCAAGCACGACGGGGGTATACGGCGACTGCGGCGGCGCCCGCATTGACGAAACCCGCCCGGTGCAACCCGCCAACGCCCGTGCGGTACGCCGCGTATCGGCCGAGCGGCAACTGCGGCGCGCAACTGCGCGCGGCGCGCTGAACGCCACGATCGCGCGCATTCCCGGAATTTACGCGGCGAACCGTCTGCCGCTCGCGCGGCTCGCAAAGCGCACGCCCGCGCTCGTCGCGCGCGATGACGTCTATACGAGCCACATTCATGCAGACGACCTCGCGACAATCCTCCTGCGCCTCGCGACCCATGGCCGCGCCGGGCGCACCATCCACGCAACGGACGACAGCGAACTGAAGATGGGGGAGTACTTCGACCGCGTAGCCGACGCCTTTGGCCTCGCGCGGCCCCCGCGGGTGAGCCTCGCCGAGGCCGAGCGTGAACTTGAGCCAGTCTTGCTCTCTTTCATGCGGGAGTCACGCCGGCTCGCGAATACGCGGCTCAAGCGCGAGTTGCGCGTGCGGTTGCGTTATCCCGACGTGGATGCGTTCTTGCGCGCGCTGCCGCCGCACCCGTGACTTCGGGCGGGCGGCGCGGCGCAAAGCGTGCCGTTCACGTGATGGCCGGCAGCGCTTCGAGCAGGAGGAAGCAAAGCAGCGCTCCGATGAGCGCCCCGATCAGGTTCGGATGATACTGATGCCGCATATGCATCGACGCGAGCAGGCCACCTATCAGCACCGCCCCAAGCGCCACGAATGCCATCAACAGGAAGGAAATTTCGAATGTGCCGTTGATGATCATGATGCCCCTCCTTGCAGCTTGTAATCGTTCTTGAGGGCAGTATAGGGCGGAAGGCCGGCGAGGACATGCTGCGGCGCGGCGAAAACGGCGGTCGGCTGCGCGCCTTGGTGCGGCAACGCACCGATGAGCGGCAAAGCGTGCGCGGCGCGAGGGGGTTCAGCCCTTGCTGCGCAGGGCGTCGAGCGCGGCGGCGTCGAGCCACTGCCAGGCGCCCGGCGCGAGTCCCGCGGGCAGAGCGAAGCCGCCGATGCGTTCGCGATGCAGCGCCTCGACGCGATTACCGGCCGCCGCCACCATCCGTTTGACCTGATGGTACTTGCCTTCGAGCACGGTCAATTCGAGTTCGCGTTCCCCCCGCGCGCTTGCCGCGACAGCGGCGCTCGGCTCGCGCTCGCCATGCAGCAGGACGCCTTCGCGCAGGGCTTTCAGCTGAGCTTCGTCAAGCGCATGGCGCGTCGTCGCGACGTAGACCTTCGGTACCTTGCGCCTGGGCGACGTGAAGGCGTGAACGAACTGGCCATCGTCGGAAAGCAGCAAGAGGCCGGTCGTATCCTGATCGAGCCGGCCCACACACTGCACGTTGCGTTCGGCGAACTGCGGCGGCAGCAGGTGAAACACGCTCAGATGATGCTGCGGGTCGCGCGAGCATTCATAGCCCGCGGGCTTGTTGAGCGCGATGTAAGCGCGTTCGTGAAACGGCCACGGCTGGCCGTCCACGGTGAAGGCGAGGCCGGACGTATCGAAGGTGGCGTGTGGGTCGGTGCACGGCTCGCCGGTGACGGCGACGCGCGCCTCGGCGATCAGCGCGCGGCATTGGCGGCGCGAGCCGAAACCCTGGGTGAAGAGAATGCTTTCGAGATTCATGACGGACGGCGAACAGCGCGGAGCGGGTATTGTAGCCGCGCGCACGCGGGCCACACCCCTGTGCTCCCGCCGCGCGCCTCGTCCGCTCATATCCGGAAGATCGCGTAACCTGGTTTGGGGTACCGGCAAGTCCAGCCCGCGCGGTGCTGAGCGGCCGCGGGGACGAGGTGGCGCAGCCTGGCCGCGGACGAATCCGCGCTAGAACGGTGCCCGCGCTGCGAAGTGCAGCGGTCCTGGGTCAGTCGGTGATGGAAACGCGCGTGCTGTCGTCGGGGCTGGCGCGAAATTCGTTGACCCGGCCCGCGCGGACGTCGAGCAGCAGCCGGTCCAGCGCTTCCAGGCTCGCGGATCGCTCGCCGCCCGATTTGATCAACGTCGCCGCAGTGCGCCCGGAGGCGGACTCGTGGGCCTCGATGAGGTTGCGAATGGCTTCCTCTCGCCTCATGAAAATGCGGTCCATCGTGCGTTCCCCGCTTGTTATCTCAATAATCTCGCGATAACGATAGCATCGCGCTCACGCGAGAGGCGGCGCAGTCGCAGGTTGCTTGATCTTTGTCCAATTGGGTTGCGTCGGCTGGCGTCGTGCGCGCGTCCGACTGGATTCGAGCGGCAACAAAAAACCCGCGAAGCGATGAACTTTCGCGGGTTTCAGGATTCCGGCTTTTGCGAAGAACGCGCAAAAAGCATTCTGGTGCCTCGGGCCGGAATCGAACCGGCACTCCTTTCGGAACCGGATTTTGAGTCCGGCGCGTCTACCAATTTCACCACCGAGGCACTTGCTGCTTGCTTGTCTACTCGCTTTGCAGCACATCGGTGCGCCAAGTCTGCAGGCGCCCGAAGTAGCCGATGATTATGACGCAAATCGCCCAGCCAGGCAACCATGCGCCGGCAAGCCCGTCAAATGGTCCGCGAGAAGCTTTCGCGCTGCTGTGCGCCCAGATAACGATCGAAAACCATCGCGATGTTGCGCACCAGCATGCGTCCGGCAGGCAGCACCTCGAGGCGATCGGCGCTGCGCGCGACGAGCCCGTCGCGTTCGAACTCGCGCAGGCGTTCGAGTTCGGGGGCAAAAGCCGCCGGGAAGCGCACGCCATACGCGGCCTCGAACTCGTCGTAGCGCAGTTCGAGATTGCACATCAGCTCGGTGATGATGTCGCGGCGCAGACGGTCGTCGGCGGTGAGGCGAACGCCTTTCCTGATCGCCAGCTCTCCCGCGTCGATGGCCGCTCCGTATCCGGTCAGGTCCTTGGCATTCTGCGCGTAGACGTCGCCGACCTTGCCGATCGCCGACGCGCCGAAGCCGATCAGGTCGCAATCGGCGCGCGTGCTGTACCCCTGGAAATTGCGGTGCAGCGTGCGTTGCGCCTGGGCGCGCGCGAGTTCGTCGGTAGGTAGTGCGAAATGATCCATGCCGATGTACACGTACCCCGCGTCGGTCAGCTGCTCGATTATCAGTTGCAGCAGCGCCATGCGCTGCGCGGGCGGCGGCAGGGTGGTTTCGTCCATCTGACGCTGCATTTTGAACAGATGCGGCATATGCGCGTAACCGAATACCGAGATGCGATCGGGTGCGAGCAGCAGCATCGTCTCGAGCGTGCGGCGAAAGGTACTGACGTTCTGGTGCGGCAGGCCGTAGATCAGATCGACGCTGATCGATTCGAAGCCGTTCGCGCGCGCGGCGTTCATGACGTCGACGGTGAGTTCGAGCGGCTGGATGCGGTTGACCGCTTTCTGCACGACGGGATCGAAGTCTTGCACGCCAAGGCTCAGCCGGTTGAAACCGAGCGAGCGCAGATGGGCGACGGTCTGCGCCGTGGCTTCGCGCGGATCGATCTCGATCGAGTATTCGCCTTCGTCGTCGGGCAGCAGCGTGAAGTGTTCGCGCGTGGCGGCCATGAGCGCGCTCATTTCGTCGAGCGACAGAAAGGTGGGCGTGCCGCCGCCCCAATGCAGTTGCGAAACCGGGCGCTTCGTGTCGAACAGTCGGGCCTGCAGAGCCACTTCGCGGATCATCTGCTGGAGATACGGTTTCGCGCGGCCACGGTTCTTCGTGATGACCTTGTTGCAGCCGCAATAGAAGCAGACCGTGTCGCAGAAGGGGATATGGAAGTACAGCGAGAGATCGGTTTCGCTCGCGCCCGGATCGGCGGCGGCCCGGCGGTAGTCCGCGGGATCGAAGTCGTCGCGGAACTGCAGGGCTGTCGGATAGGACGTGTAACGTGGGCCGTTGGCGCCGTATTTGGCGAGCAGGTCGGGGCGAAAGAGCAGGTCGGCGTCGCTCATGTAAAGCTCACTGGGAAGGCGGCGCCTTGGCGGGCTCGCCCCGCGACGCGGAACGCCGTGCACGGGTGGAGTGTCCTGGAGCGCCAGATGCACAGAGTGTAAGAGCCCGTCAGTGCATGCGATTGTGTAAAAAGGTCGCATATCGGCGATGGCACAATACGTCTGGTCCTTCGATGCGCGCGCTGCCGCGTCCGGACCCAATCCGTGAGCGTTTCAGGAAACCGATGTGAGTCCCGTTTTTCCCGCCGATGTTCCCGCACATGCGTGCCGTCCCGGTTGTGGCGCGTGCTGCATCGCGCCGTCCATTACGAGTCCGATTCCGGGCATGCCGAATGGCAAGCCGGCCGGCGTGCGCTGCGTTCAGCTCGGCGAGGATCTGCGCTGCATGATCTTCGGCTCGCCGTTACGTCCGGCTTGCTGCTCTGGGCTGCAGCCGCAGCCCGACATGTGCGGGGGCTCGCGCGAGGAGGCGATCGTCTGGCTCACGCGTCTCGAAGCGCAAACTGCGCCGCCAAAATCGCCGGCCTCTCGCTGAGCGAGGCGCAAACTGCGTCCGCCCGGCGGTATGCGCCAGAATGACGGCGCCGCCCGGACGTCGCCGCGTAAGGTCGGCTAACCGGCCAGCCCGCCCAAAAGGAGAATCCGCATGATCCACACCGCAACGCGCGTTTCCCGGCGCGCCTTCCTGTACGCAGCCTGTGCCGCGGCGGGGACGGCGATGTCGCTCGGCGCGTGTGCGACGGGGATATTCCCGTTCATTCCCGACCACTACACGTTTTCGCAGCAGCAGGTGCAGGACGCGGTGCAGCGCAAGTTTCCGTATCACCGCTCGATGCAGCAGATTTTCGACGTCTCGCTCACGAACCCCGTCGTGACGCTGCAGCCCGATCGCAACCGCGTGGCCGTGCGGCTCGACGCGCACCTCGAAAGTCCGCTGATGCAGCAGCCCGTAAGCGGTGCGTTCACGGTATCGAGCGAGCTTGCGTACGACGCCGCGAGCCGCGCCGTGGTGCTCCGGTCGCCATCGGTCGACGGCGTCGACATGGCCGGCAACGCCGCCGCGTACGCGCCGCAGGTGAACGCGATCGCGGCGCTCGCCGCCACCCAGTTGCTCAACAACTATCCGGTCTACACCTTCAAGCCCGACCAGCTTCAGTTTGCCGGCGTGAATTACGAACCCGGTACAATCACCATCCTTACAAACGGCATACGCGTACAGATCGTCGAGAAGTAAGCAGACGAAACGCCGGCGCGCACGGCCGCCGCGGGTCGTGCCGCGAGGCTTCGTGCGCCGTCCTGACGCCCGCTTTCACGAATAAGAGGACTAGAAGGGATGGACTGGATATTGACCTGCAAGGCCTTGATTCTCGGCATCGTCGAGGGGCTCACGGAGTTTTTGCCCGTTTCGAGCACGGGCCATCTGATCGTCGTGGGCAGCCTTCTCAATTTCGAAGGCGACTTTGCGAAGACCTTCGATGTGGCGATCCAGTTCGGCGCGATTCTCGCGGTGTGCTGGGAGTTCCGCCGCAAGATCGGCGATGTCGTCGTAGGGCTGCCCACGCGGCCCGATGCCCGGCGCTTCGCGCTCAACGTGATCGTCGCCACGATCCCGGCGGTCGTGCTGGGCCTGCTGTTCGAGAAGGCGATCAAATCGGTTCTGTTCGCGCCGGTGCCCGTGGCGTTCGCGCTCGTGGGGGGCGGCCTCGTCATCCTGTGGGTCGAAAGCCGGATGCGGGGCCCGCAGGGGCTGCCGGTCGCCGCACAGCACGACGCGCGTGTGAAGTCGCTCGACGAGATCACGCCGCTCGATGCATTCAAGGTGGGTTGCGCGCAGTGTCTCGCACTGATTCCGGGTATGTCCCGCTCGGGCTCGACCATTATCGGCGGAATGCTGTTCGGCCTCGAGCGGCGCGTCGCGACCGAGTTTTCGTTCTTTCTCGCCATCCCGATCATTTTCGGCGCGACGCTCTATGAACTGCACAAGAGCTGGCAGACGATCTCCGTGGATGAACTCGGGCTCTTCGGTGTCGGGTTCGTGGCCGCGTTCGTGAGCGCTTTCGCGTGCGTGCGCTGGCTCTTGCGCTTCATTGCGTCGCACGATTTCACCGCTTTTGCCTGGTACCGAATCGCCTTCGGCCTCGTGATCCTGTTGTTCGGCTACGGCGGCGGGCTTGGCTGGGACGACTAAAAGCGACGGGCGCCGCATGACAGCGCGGCGCCCGTTTCTCGTTGCAACTCGCGGATTCAGTCGGCGCGGCGGCGGAACACCAGATCCCACACACCGTGGCCGAGCCGCAAACCGCGGCGCTCGAACTTGGTCACTGGGCGATAGTCCGGGCGCGGTGCATAGTCGGCGGCCGTATTCTCCAGCGCCGGCTCCGCGCCTAGCACTTCCAGCATCTGCTCCGCATAGTTTTGCCAGTCGGTCGCGCAATGCAGATAAGCACCGGGCTTCATGCGCGAGACGAGCAGCGCGACGAATTTCGGCTGGATCAGGCGGCGCTTGTGATGGCGCGCCTTGTGCCACGGATCGGGGAAGAAGATGTGCACCCCGTCGAGGCTAGCGGGGGCGATCATGTGCTCGAGCACTTCCACGGCGTCGTGCTGGATGATGCGGATGTTCTCGAGATTCTGCTCTCCGACCAGCTTCAGCAGGGCGCCGACCCCCGGCTCGTGGACCTCGACGCCGAGGAAATCCTCCTCGCGGCGCAGTGCTGCGATTTCCGCCGTGCTGGCGCCCATGCCGAATCCGATCTCCAGTACGCGCGGCGCGTGGCGGCCGAACACGGCGTCCCAATCGGCGGCCTCGGGCTGGTAGGGCACCACGAAGCGCGGGCCGAGTTCGTCGAGCGCGCGGCGCTGGCCGGTCGAGACGCGGCCGGCGCGCGTCACGAAGCTGCGGATGCGACGCAGGTGCAGCGCGTCGCCTGCCTGGGCGTCGGGTTGCTCGTTCGCATCGGAGGCGGCGTCTTCTGCGTCTGACGGCGCGCAGTCGGGACGGACTTCGTCGTTGGGATCGTGATTCATCTTCGCGGATAGGTGTGAGAGCGGCGGATTTCGCGGCTTTCGAAAATGCGGGCGGCTTGCGCCATCGGCATGCGATGCCATGTGGCGGCGGGGCCCCGGCTGTGCCGGGCCGAATGCGACGTGCGCCGCTTTCGGCCGTTGCCCGGTGGGCGCGGCGGCCGCAATGGCCGGGTTGCCGGTCCGCCCGAAACGGCAGCTGTCTGCCGTAGCCAGTTCGGCCGCCAGGGCGAGCGCGGCGCGCTTGAGGCCCGGTGGCTTCGAGGCCGTCGCGCATTATATCAGCGCGGCCGGAGGGCTCCGGGCACCAGCCCGGGAGCGCCAGTTGGCCGCCGCAGCGCCGGGGTCATCGATTCAATCCGCCGAAACGACAACTCGGATGCGCGTGGGTTCGTACAGATCGAACGCATCGACACGCCCGGCGCGCACGTCGAACAGCAGTTGCGTGAGGTCCTCGGCTGCGGCGCGCAGGCGCTCGGCCTCGGCCGGCATGCGTTCATCGGCGTCAATCAAAAGGGCTTTGCGCGAGCGCACGATCAAGGCGATCGCGCTCGGCCGGGACATGAAAAATTGATCCATCGGGGGACTGGTGCGCCAGAGGCGCACGGCGAGTCGTTGCGGCGATCCTGCGAAATCCTTCGGGCTTGCCGGCGGACCCGCTCGCGGCGCGTACGCCAAAACACGACGCGCGCCAGAGTCGTCGATGCCTGCGACCGCTACACCGAAGCTTCCAACGTGCTGGTGAAGGGCTAGCCGGGCGCTCAACGCGCCGCGATCGAGGCCGCCGCGCCGGCCATCATGACGGCGGCCGAGCGGTTGGCCGCGCGCACCGCGCGCCGGCTCCTGAGCAGGCCGCGCGCCCGCGAGGCGAGGATCGACCAGCCGAAATCGACCGAGATCAGGACTACGAACATGGTGGCGGTGAGCTGCGCCCATTCGAGGGCGCCGACGCGCGAAAGGTCGATGATGGTGGGCAGCAGCGAGAGGTAGAACACCATGATCTTCGGGTTGCCGAGCGTCACAGTCAGCCCCGCCAGGAACATGCGCAGCGGTGACTGCCCCTTCGGCAGCTCGCCGCCGGCCAGCTCGGCGGGGGCGAACCACATCTTCCAGGCCAGATAGAACAGGTAGAGCACGCCACCATACTTGATCACGAGGAACACCTTCTCGAAGGTGTGCACCAGCACGCTCAGCCCGGCTACCGCGCAGCCCAGCCATAAGGCCTCGCCGAGCCACATCGCGGCAAGAAACGGCAGCACGTCGCGAATGCCGTTGGTAAGCACGCGCGAGACCAGCGCCGCGATGCTGGGCCCGGGCGAGCCCGCCGTGATCAGCAGGGCCATCGCGAAGATCAAGAGTCCTGAGAGTGTCATTGCGGTGTCTCCGGGGTAGGGCAGGTATTTCGACGAACGCCGCCGGTCGCGGGCGCCATCGAGCGCATTATGCTTGCGCTCCGCGCCGAAGCAAACCGGCATGGCGCGAAGGGGGGCCGGCGCCGCATTCAGGCCACGCTCAGGAAGCTGCGCAGCGCGCGGGCTGCGTCAGCACGCGGGCTGCCCGGCGCAACCCCGGTTCGACGGGCACTGACGAAATGTTCGCGAATCTGCGCTGTGAGGCGTACGTGCTGTGGCGTGCGGTCGACGAGTACGCAGGGTGTGGCGGAACTAGAAGATGCCGGCCTTGTTTTCGCGGATGAGGGCGGGGGATCTTGATGGGCACTGGATGGACCTCCAAGTGCCTGATTTTGAGCAAACTATGGGTGCTACGGGTGGTTTGGATTCTCCAGCACCACCCCGAAAGCCCTGTCAGATAGGGCTGTGGCTTTTTGGAGCGGGCGATGGGAATCGAACCCACGTCATCAGCTTGGGAAGCTGAGGTAATGGCCATTATACGACGCCCGCAGAGCGCGCCATTTTACGCGCTTTCGGCGGGTTTACGCAATGACGCGGTCGAAGAAAGCGGCGCGAGGAACGCGCCGCCGATGAAGCGAATCGCTGAGGGGGCGCCCTCAGATGCCGAATAGCGTCAGCGAAACGGCTGCGCGCGTGACCACCATCAGCAGCACCTGGACGATCACGAAGAGCAGGATCGGCGAGAGGTCGAGTCCACCCAGATTCGGCAGGATGCGTCGCAGCGGATTGAGGAACGGCGCCGTCAGCTGATAAAGCACCGGCATTGCCGCCGAGCGCGGGTTGAGCCACGAGAGCAAAGCCATCAGGATCGTCAGCCAGATCAACAAATTGAGCGCCCATTTCACGAGCGTGAGCAATGCGACGATCAGAAGCGTCGGTAGAAGGCCCAAGGGGTCGACTCCCGCAATCCACACCATCAGCAGCACATACGCGATGGCCGCAAGCAGCGCGGCGACCACGCTCGCCCAGTCGATGCCGCGCACGCTGGGGATCACGTGCCGCAGCGGCAGCACGAGCCAGTTGGTGACCTGCTGGATGGCGTGAGTCACGGGGTTGTACGGCGGCACCCGCACGTATTGAAGCCAGGCGCGCACCAGCAGAGCGGCGCCGAACAATGTGAAGACCGTATTGAGCAGAAAGCGGGCGATATCGCCGAACATCGGTGTCGTTTCCTTCGTGTGTTGAGTTGCGGCGCGTCTGGCGTGTGGCGGCCGAAAAGGGTGTCGAGGCTGCCCGTTCCCCATTGCGGAACAGGTCAGACTGACACCTTGATCTCGCTAATCAGAATCGTGCCATTTCCGCCGTCGGTGTAGTTGGGAATGTCGTCGAGCAGCGTATCGGCATGCGGCTGGAATGCCGCGTAGAACGAATCCACCGACTCGAACAGGAAGTGCCCGGCTGCGACGTAAGGCGGCGGCGTGCCCGGCGGCCCCGCATTGATGCCGATGTCGACGGACCAGCCCTTGAGCGAGTCGCCGAAAAGCTTGGCTGCGAGCGGCATGTGATGCGTGCAGTAGTATCCGGTGTCGAAACGCCCGTTTTCGCGATACGGATAGAGGATGCTGACCTTGATCATTGTGCGTTCTCGTCGGTGAGTCCTGTGGGCGCGCTGCGCGCGCCGTCGCCACATTACCACGGCTTACGCGTCGCCAGTATCCGCGATCGATACTGCCGCGCGGGGTAGGCGCATGCGCGGTGGCCGTCCTGTCCTGGCGCGGACCTGAAAGTCACTAGTCTTGGCACACATCACGGTTTTCTGTGAACAGCTACAGTGTTTCTGTCAGATTGTGCTTGCCATGCGCATAGCGGCACAGACGTTGTATTGAGCCGCGCGTCGCGCCCTATGTTCGTTGTCGTACCGATCACGCCCCTATGGTGCGACTACAAATGACGCTGGAGGCAACGAGGGCGCGTTCTTGAGGTGGCACGATTTATGCTGGCGGACCGACGGCACACCCTCGGCGGCTGAGACCAGCATGAGGTGGCCTCAACGAACAGTGCGCAGCGCATATACGGCGCACATGAGGCTATCGCGCAACAGTGCAATTCTTGTCGCGGAATCTCAGCACAATACTTTTCATCGTTTGGTTTCGTTGTTGCAGTCGTGCAATTGGGTTTGTTCCTGTCGGTAGTCCGATTCGGGGAGTTCACCATGAGCATCTTCGCTTACCGAAAGCATCTGCGGTTTCTCACGCCGGTTCAACGCCGCTGCTGGTGGGACCAGAAGAAGCGCCTGACGCCGCGCGTGCGCATCAGCGGCGCCTACGTACCGCCGAGCGTCACGCGCGAATTCACCTACGTGAAGGTCGGATAGCCGGGTTCGCGCATCGCAGCGGCGGCGCTGGTACCGCCGCCGGTTGAAAAGATGCCCGGTCCCGCGACCGGGCATTGTCGTTTACAGCGCGGGACGTGCCTCGGGCGGCGGCGGCCCCGCGACTAATTTGTAATCGAACATTACCGGGAAAGTGGCGTTTCCGCGCCTCCATGCCGGTAAGAATGACAGCTCGCCCTGCCTCCAGCCATTCCCCGCCCCGATCCGGCGGCCCTTCGGCGATTTTTCGCCGCAGCCGCGCCCGCCGGGCCCGATGCCCGTTCGGATTGCCCGCAGCGGGGATTGCAATTCGAAACAAATGGCTACCAATGCCAGTCACTATTTTCGATACATTGAACGCGTGGGCAGTGCCCGTTATTGAAAGGCGCCGTTGGCGGCCGCCAGGAGAAGAGAAGTGAAAAAGACCGTTCCGTTCATCGTTGCCGCTGCGCTAGGCATGGGGTTCGTCAGCGCGGCCCAGGCGCACGTTTCGGTGGGTATCGGTATTGGCATTCCGGTTGCTCCGGCTTATCCGGTGTATGCGGAGCCAGTCTACGC
>NZ_JAYMRY010000055.1:0-36630 GCF_038900695.1 Paraburkholderia sp. JHI2823
CGCGTCGGGCTGCCGCATTCTCGTGACGCTGCTGCACGAAATGCAGCGCCGCGACGCGAAGCGCGGTCTGGCCTCGCTGTGCATCGGCGGCGGCATGGGCGTGGCGCTCGCGCTCGAGCGCGCTTGAAGTGACTGCCGGGGCGGCCGCTTGCGGTCCGTCCCGGCGCTGCGGCGCACGCCAAAGAAACCGGCGGATGTGACCGGTAACGAGCGGTGCGGACAGAGGCAGCGGGAAGGAGCGAGGCCGGGGGCGCCGAATGGCGTAGCCGGAAAACGATAACGGAGTGTGGTTTATGTCAGAGCGTATTGCGTACGTAACGGGCGGGATGGGCGGCATTGGGACGGGCATCTGCCAGCGCCTCGCCAAGCAGGGTTTCACGGTTGTCGCCGGCTGCGGCCCCAATTCGCCGCGCCGCACGAAGTGGCTGGAAGACCAGAAGGCACTCGGCTTCGACTTCGTGGCCTCGGAAGGCAACGTGGGCGACTGGGATTCGACGCGTCAGGCGTTCGACAAGGTGAAGGCCGACGTCGGTGAAATCGACGTCCTGGTCAACAATGCGGGCATTACGCGCGACGTGGTGTTCCGCAAGATGACGCGCGAAGACTGGACGGCCGTGATCGACACCAATCTCACGAGCCTCTTCAACGTCACGAAGCAGGTGATCGACGGCATGGTCGAGCGCGGCTGGGGGCGCATCATCAATATCTCGTCGGTGAACGGCCAGAAGGGCCAGTTCGGGCAGACCAACTATTCCACGGCCAAGGCGGGTATTCACGGCTTCACGATGGCGCTGGCCCAGGAAGTGGCGACCAAGGGGGTGACGGTCAACACCGTCTCGCCGGGCTATATCGGCACGGACATGGTGAAGTCGATCCGTCCCGACGTACTGGAAAAGATCGTCGCGACGATTCCCGTGCGCCGCCTCGGTGCGCCCGAGGAAATCGCGTCGATCGTGGCGTGGCTCGCATCCGACGAGTCAGGCTTTGCAACCGGTGCTGACTTCTCGCTGAATGGCGGGTTGCACATGGGCTGATTCCGGCGCGGCGCGTCTGCAAGGGGGCGTGCAACGCAGGGATCGAGGACGGCAGCGGGCCGGTTTGCTAACCGAAACAGGCCACGCTTGACGGGCAGACCAGCGCGCGACGGCAACGGCCGCCGCGCGTTGGCGCTAACAAGGGCGACACATGACGACTACAAAGAAGACCGCCGAACGTCTCATCAAGAAATATCCGAATCGTCGGCTGTACGACACGGAGACGAGCACATACATCACGTTGACGGACGTGAAGCAACTCGTGCTGGATCAGGAGGAATTCAAGGTCATCGACGCGAAGAGCAACGAGGATCTGACGCGCAGCATCCTGCTGCAGATCATCCTGGAGGAAGAGAGCGGCGGCCTGCCGATGTTCTCGTCGTCGATGCTTTCGCAGATCATCCGCTTCTACGGTCATGCGATGCAGGGCATGATGGGCACCTACCTGGAAAAGAATATCCAGGCGTTCATCGACATCCAGAACAAGCTCGCCGATCAGTCGAAGAGCCTTTACGAAGGCAACGCGATGAATCCCGAGGTCTGGTCGCAGTTCATGAACATGCAGGCGCCCATGATGCAGGGCATGATGACGAGCTACATCGAACAGTCGAAGAACATGTTCGTGCAGATGCAGGAGCAGATGCAGAACCAGGCGAAGAACATGTTCAGCAGCTTTCCGTTCAAGCCGGTGACACCCGGTGGCGCGACGGCGCCGGCGCAGGGCGCGCCCGAGGGCGGCGAAGAAGAGAAGAAGTAAGGAGCGCGCGGCTGGCAGCGCGCCGCGCCATCGATCCCGGATCGCGCGTGCCTGCTGTCGACGGAAGGCCACGTCTCCTGGCGCCGTCGTAGCGGGCCTTTTCGGTCGCGGAATGTCGCGTAAGGCCTCGGGGAGCGCGGCCGCCGCTTGCAGCAGCGTTTGCGCGGCGCCGGCCGGCTGGCGCTTGGCCTGTCCCAGTCCTGCCGCGTGCGTGCAAAGACGCCTTGGCGCTGCTGCGAAGTCGCTTTTCGAGAAATCTTCGCTCGCGCACGCCCGCGCCGCAGCCTGGGCTTGCTTTGCCCTGGCGGCAAGGGGAGATCCGGACCGATAACCCATCCGACCCTGACGGCTTCGGACGCGGGCTTTCCATTGTGCGCAGCATGATGCGCCAAACGGGTAAAATGGCGGATTGGCTTGAACTCGCGCCGCGCTTCCTTCGCCCTGCGCGCCCTATCCGGACGTACACGTGAAAAACCCTGCTGAATCAACGACCTCCCGAAATTCTGCTCCGCGCGTCGGGATGGTTTCCCTTGGCTGCCCGAAGGCGCTTGTCGACTCCGAGCAGATCATCACCCAGCTGCGCGCCGAGGGTTATGAAATCTCCGGTTCGTACGACGGTGCGGATCTCGTGGTCGTCAACACCTGCGGCTTCATCGACGAGGCCGTGCAGGAAAGTCTCGACGCCATCGGCGAGGCGCTCTCCGAGAACGGCAAGGTGATCGTGACCGGCTGCCTCGGCAAGAAGGCGAGCGCGAGCGGCTCGAACCTGATCGAGGAAGTGCACCCGAAGGTGCTCGCCGTGACCGGCCCGCATGCCGTCGGCGAAGTGATGCAGGCGGTCCATAGCCATCTGCCCAAACCGCACGATCCCTTCGTCGATCTCGTGCCCGCCGCGGGCATCAAGCTCACGCCGCGCCACTACGCATACCTGAAGATATCCGAAGGCTGCAACCACCGCTGCACGTTTTGCATCATTCCGTCGATGCGCGGCGATCTCGTGTCGCGTCCGGTTGCCGAGGTCATGCTCGAAGCGGAAAACCTCTTCAAGTCCGGCGTGAAGGAACTGCTCGTGATCTCGCAGGACACGAGCGCCTACGGCGTCGACGTGAAGTACCGCACCGGTTTCTGGAACGGCAAGCCGATCAAGACCCGCATGACGGATCTCGTCGCCGCGCTGGGCGAGTTGGCCGCGCAATACGGGGCCTGGGTGCGGCTGCACTACGTCTACCCTTATCCGAGCGTCGACGAAGTCATTCCGATGATGGCTGAAGGCCCGTTCAAAGGCCACGTGCTGCCGTATCTCGACGTGCCTTTCCAGCACGCGCATCCGGAAGTGCTCAAGCGCATGAAGCGCCCCGCGAATGCGGAGAAGGTCATGGAGCGCGTGAAGGCGTGGCGCGAGATTTGCCCCGATCTGACGATCCGCAGCACGTTCATCGCGGGCTTTCCGGGCGAGACCGAAGAGCAGTTCGAAACCCTGCTCGACTTCATCCGCGAGGCGGAACTCGACCGCGTGGGCTGCTTCGCCTATTCGCCGGTCGAAGGCGCAACGGCGAACGAGCTCGACGGCGCGCTGCCCGACGAGGTGCGCGAGGAGCGCCGCGCGCGCTTCATGGAAGTGGCGGAGCAGGTGTCGGCGAAGCGCATTCAGCGCAAGGTCGGCAAGACACTCAAGGTGCTGATCGACGAAGTCAACGCCGATGGCGGCATTGGCCGCACCGCGGCAGACGCACCCGAAATCGACGGCGTGGTCTACGTCGCGCCCGCAACCAAAGCGTCGAAGCGCTACAAGGTCGGCGACTTCGTTTCGGTGAAGATCACCGGCGCGGATGGCCACGACCTTTGGGGCGAGGTCTGACTGGCATGGCGGGCGCGTCTGCGCAAGTCCTCGCCTACGGCGAGGCCATGATCGAGTTCAACCAGGCGTCGAAAGACCGCCCGGAGTATCTGCAAGGCTTTGGCGGCGACACGTCGAACTTCGCCATTGCGGCGGCGCGCCAGGGGGCGCGGACAGGCTTCGTCTCCGCTGTCGGCGACGATCACTTCGGACGCCTGCTCATCGATCTGTGGACGCGCGAGGGCGTCGACACGTCGACGGTGCGCGTCGACGCCGCCGCACCCACGGGCGTCTACTTCGTCTCGCATGGTCCGAACGGCCACGCCTTCGAGTATTTGCGCAAGGGCTCGGCCGCCAGCCGCTACGCGCCGCGAGATCTGCCGCTCGACGTCATTGCGGCTGCCCGCGTGCTGCATCTTTCCGGCATCAGCGTGGCGATCAGTGACAGCGCGTGCGACGCCGCGCTCTGCGCCATCGAGCATGCGCGCGCGAACGGCGTGCGCGTGAGCTTCGACACCAACCTGCGCCTGAAACTCTGGCCGCTCGCGCGAGCGCGCGCGGTGATGAACGAGGTGCTGCGCATGACCGACGTCTGCCTGCCAAGCTGGGACGACGTAGCGGTGCTCACGGGCCTCGACGACCGCGACGCGATCGTCGACCTCCTGCTCGCGCGCGGCGCACGCGTGGTCGCACTCAAGCTCGGCAAGGACGGCGCCTACGTCGCCACGCCCGAAGAGCGGCGCCTCGTGCCCGGTTGCGCGGTCGCCGCCGTGGACGCGACAGGCGCGGGCGACTGCTTTGGCGGCGCGTTTGTCGCGCGGCTGGCAGCCGGCGACGATCCCTTCGTCGCCGCGTGCTATGCGAATGCGGCGGCGGCGCTTTCGACCCTGGGCTATGGCGCCGTGGCGCCGATCCCGCGTCGCGAGGACGTCGAGCGACTGCTGGCCAGTCAATCGCGCTAGCCGGGCACACGCATCGATCGGGCGAAGCGCGCGAGACCTATCAATTCACCTGGACAGGAAGACGAGGAGACAGATGATGGAACGCGAAGTAGTGGTGGCAAGCGGTGTGCGCACGGCGATCGGCGACTTCGGCGGCAGCCTGAAGGACTTCTCGCCGACTGATCTCGGCGCGCGCGTGGTGCGCGAAGTGCTCTCGCGCGCGAACGTGGAAGGCGAGGCGGTGGGTCACGTGGTGTTCGGCAACGTCGTGCACACCGAACCCAAGGACATGTACCTTGCGCGCGTGGCTGCGATCAACGGCGGCGTCGCGCAGCACGCGCCCGCGCTGACCGTGAACCGGCTGTGCGGCTCGGGCCTCCAGGCGATCGTCTCGGCCGCGCAAACGATTCTGCTCGGCGACGCCGACATCGCAATCGGCGGGGGCGCGGAAAACATGAGCCGCGCGCCGTACTCGATGCCGGCCGCCCGGTTTGGCCAGCGCATGGGCGACGCGCAACTCGTCGACATGATGATCGGCGCGCTGCACGACCCGTTCCAGGCGATCCACATGGGCGTGACGGCGGAGAACGTCGCGAAGAAGTTCGGCATCACGCGCGAGGCGCAGGACGCGCTCGCGCTCGAATCGCACCGCCGCGCCGAGCGCGCACTCGCCGAAGGCCGGTTCAAGGATCAGATCCTGCCGATTTCGAGCAAGTCGAAGAAGGGCGAGGTGATCTTCGACGCGGACGAGCACGTGCGCCACGGCGCCACGCTCGAAGATTTCAGCAAGCTCAAGCCCGTTTTCGCGAAGGAAAACGGCACCGTGACGGCGGGCAATGCCTCGGGCATCAACGACGCCGCCGCCGCGGTGCTGCTGATGAGCGCCGACGCCGCTCGCGCGCGCGGCGTGAAACCGCTCGCACGCCTCGTTTCGTACGCGCATGCGGGCGTCGATCCGGCCTACATGGGCATCGGCCCGGTGCCGGCTACGCAGAAGGCGCTCGAGCGCGCCGGCCTGAAAGTCGGCGATCTCGACGTGATCGAGGCCAATGAAGCGTTCGCGGCGCAGGCCTGTGCGGTTTCGCAGGAGCTCGGGCTCGATCCCGCCAAGGTGAATCCGAACGGATCGGGCATCTCGCTTGGCCACCCCATTGGCGCGACGGGCGCACTCATCACCGTGAAGGCGCTTTATGAACTGCACCGCATTGGCGGACGCTATGCGCTCGTGACGATGTGCATCGGCGGCGGCCAGGGCATTGCGGCCATTTTCGAGCGTATCTGAAGGTCGGCTCGCCCGATTCGCCGTGCAAGTAAAGGAAGGACTCAGATGAAAGTTGTGACCCAGCGGCCGCTGCGTGCGGCCGTCCGGTGCGGCGCTGGCCGGCACGCGTGTGGCTGGATCGTGGCCGCTGCGGCGGTGGCCATGGCGCTGGCCGTGCCGCTTGCTGCTCGCGCGCAGGACGCAAGCGCGACGCAGCAGGTGAAATCGACGCTCAGGCCGAGCCCCGAGTTCGCAAAATTGCCGCAATACGTGGGCACGCTGGGCAAGCGCCAGATCGTCATGCGAATCGGCGCCAGGGCTGGCGATGACGACCCGACCGGGGTGCACGGCGAGTACCAGTACACGGATACGGGAGAGGTTAGCCTGATCGCCGGCGACCGCGACGGCGCCACACTGGAAGCCGAGGACTCGAACGACGGCACGCATATCGCTGGCAACTGGGTCGGCACGTTCGCCGAGGACGGGTCGCTCTCGGGCGAGCGCATGGATCCCGACGATTCGGACCCCGTGCCGTTCGACCTGAAACCGCTTGCGCCGGGCGCAGCGGCTCCGGCCGTTTCGACTCGCGTAACCGGCGCAACCCGCGCGGCCACGACAGCACCGGCATCCGCATCGACCGGCGCGCATGCCGTGAACGGCGTGGGCAATCTCGTCACCGGGCAATAAGCGCCACCGCGGGTGTTAATCTTCGGTATGCGACGTTGCGCGCGCGAGCTGCCAGCCTGCGCGCCGCAAGGTCGCCGCGCCTCAACCGTCTCCTCTCCGACATGAAAAAATCCGACTCCAGCCGCGCGTTGCAGACGCGCATCGTCCACCCGCAAGACGATCTCACGCCCGGTTTCGAATCGTTTGCCGCGCCCGTCACGCGGGCGTCGACCGTGGTGTTCCCCGACCTCGCTTCGGTGCGCGCGCTCGACTGGCGCAACGATGCGCAATGGCGCTACGGCCTGCACGCCACGCCTACCTCGGCGATGCTCCAGAAGCGCATCGCCGAGATCGAAGGCGGCGAGCATGCGCTGTTGCAGCCGTCGGGTCTCTCGGCGATCTCGAACGTCTACTTCGGACTGCTCAAGTCCGGCGACGATGTATTGATTCCCGATAACGTCTATTCGCCCAATCGCGATCACGGCGACTGGCTCGCCCGCGACTTCGGCCTCACGGCGCGCTACTACGATCCGATGATCGGCGCGGGTATCGCCGATCTGATCCAGCCGAACACGAGGCTGATCTGGCTCGAAGCGCCCGGCTCGGTCACGATGGAAGTGCCCGACGTGCGCGCGATCACGGCGGCGGCGCGCGCGCGCAACGTCATCACGGCCATCGACAATACGTGGTCGGCGGGTCTCGCGTTCAAGCCGTTCGAGCATGGCATCGACATTTCGGTGCAGGCGCTCACCAAGTATCAGTCGGGTGGCAGCGACGTGCTGATGGGCGCGACCATCACCACCGACCGCGATCTGTACCTGAAGCTCAAGGCCGCGCGCATGCGGCTTGGCATTGGCGTATCGGTCGACGACTGCTCGCTCGTGCTGCGCGCGCTGCCGAGCATGAAGGCGCGTTTCGAGGCCCACGACCGCACGGCGCTTGCGCTTGCTGGCTGGCTCAAGACGCGTCCGGAAATCGCGGCAATGCTGCATCCCGCGTTCGAAGACTGCCCGGGTCACGCATTCTACAAACGCGATTTCACGGGCGCGGGCGGTCTCTTTTCCGTGGTGTTCGACGAACGCTACAGCGCCACGCAAATCGATACGTTCTGCGAGTCGCTCGAACTCTTCGCGCTGGGCTGGAGCTGGGGCGGGGCGCATAGTCTCGCCATGCCATACGATGTCGGTTCGATGCGCACGGCTGCGAGCTGGCCACATCGCGGCACTTTGGTGCGCTTCTACATCGGTCTCGAAGAGGAAGCGGATTTGCGCGCGGATATCGAGCAGGCGCTCGCGAAGCTCGCGGAAAAAGCAAGTACCCCTGAATAAGCCGCTCGAGGCAGCAACGGCCGCTCGCGTCTACAGCGACACGAGCGGCCGTTGTGTTTGCGGCCGCACCGAAGACAGAATCAGAAAAGACGCAGCAGTCCGTCGAGCCCGACGAAATTGAACGCGACGCTCGCCGCCTCGCGCACCACCGGCTTAGCCCGGAATGCGACCGACAAGCCCGCCGAGCCCATCATCTTCAGGTCGTTGGATCCGTCGCCGATCGCGATCGCGCGGCGCGGCTCGATGCCGATCTGCGCGCAGGTTTCGGCGAGGGTGCGCGCCTTCACGTCTGCGTTGACGATCTCGCCAATGACCCGGCCCGTGAGCTTGCCGTCGACGATTTCGAGCGTATTCGCGCGCGTGTAGTCGAGCCCGAGCCTCGCTTTGAGGCGCTCGGTGAAGAACGTGAAGCCGCCCGAGACGAGCAGCGTCTTCAGACCCGCGGCTTTCGCGCCCGCGAGCATCTGTTCCGCGCCCGGCGAGAGCTGCAGGCGCTCTTCATACACGCGCTCCAGCGCGCCTGCGTCGAGCCCCTCGAGGAGGGCTACGCGGCGCGTGAGGCTTTCGTTGAAGTCCTTGATCTCGCCGCGCATCGACGCTTCGGTAATCGCCGCGACTTCGGCCTTCAGGCCGCAGAAGTCCGCGATTTCGTCGATGCATTCGATCGTGATGAGCGTCGAGTCCATATCCATCGCCACGAGGCCGAAATCGGCGAGCGCGCGGCCGGCTTCGACAAACGCGTAGTCGAGCTGGTGCGTGCCGCAGTAGACCTCGAGGTCGGCGCGCTGGGCCGGCTCGGCGTTCTCGATCTGAACCGCGTGGGCGTCGATCGGCGTGAGGCTGCTGCCACGGGCGAGGCCGAGGAGCGGCTTGTGATGGACGGTATCGAGCGGGGCGGGACTCTGGATGACGAGGTTCATGGCTGGGCTGGCAAGGCCCCTGCGCGGCGACGTCGGGGCAATGGATAAAAAGGGTTGTCGCACGCGAAGGGGCTACGGCGCGGGCGGCAAAGCTAAACATTGTAACTTCCCGCGGCCTGCCGCGGGCCCCATGCCCGATGCACAGCGTGTCCAGACTCACGTGATATTTCCCTGTTTCTCTGGGGGGCGCCCGCTCAAACCTTGCAGCGACGAAAGCGCCCATTCGATGCACAATGAAAGCTCGTGCGGCGATCGACGGGGCTGGCCGCCACGCGCTGTCAACCGAACGTGTCGCGACTCGCGTCGCGCGATGCGTCATGCGCCAGGTGCGCCAGGGGAACCGGTATGCAGGACGCTCCGAAAGCCCTAACGAAGACATCCGCCCGAACGCCGCGCGGCGAGCGGGCCCCGAAATCGGACGCCGCCGCGCCGGCAACGACTGCCGCGTCCATGCACCGCTCGCCTCGCGCCGCGCGGCGCCGACGCGACGACTCAGCCGAATGCGAGATCGACGGCATACGCATCACGAGTGCAAGGCGCATCGTCGATGCGGACAGCGGCACCCACAAGCTCGAACTCGTGCGCTACTACGAGCGCGCCGCTCGCTGGATCCTGCCGCATCTGCACGAGCGCCCCGTGTCGCTGGTGCGCGCGCCTCGGGGACTTGCCGGCGAGATGTTTTTCCAGCGCCACAAAGGCCGTGCGCCGCTGCCCGAAGTCACCGAACACGAAGGGCTCGACCCGGGCCATCCGCCGCTGGTCACGATCGATACGGCGAGAGCGCTGGTGAGCGCCGCCCAGATGGACGTCATCGAGCTGCACACCTGGAACGCCCGCATCACCGACATCGAGCGGCCCGACCGCGTAGTGTTCGACCTTGACCCCGATTCCGCGCTCGGCTGGGACCGCATGATCGAGGCGGCATTGCGCACGCGCGCGTTGCTCGCGGAACTCGGGCTCGAATCGTTCTGCAAGACGAGCGGCGGCAAGGGCCTGCACATCGTCGTGCCGCTCACGCCCGAGGCGGGCTGGGACGACGTCAAGGCGTTCGCGCGCGCGGCCGCGCAGCATCTGGCCGCAGTGTGGCCCACGCAGCTCACGGCCACGATGGGCCCGGAGCACCGCAGGAAGAAGATCTTCGTGGACTACCTGCGCAATGCGCGCGGCGCGAGCACGGCGCTCGCATACGGCGTACGTGCCCGGCCAGGGTTGGGCGTGTCCGTGCCGATCGGCTGGGACGAACTCGAACGGACGACGGGCGGCGCGCAATGGACGCTCGCGACGATGAATGCGCGCTTTGCCGATATCGAGCACGCCGATCCCTGGGCGGGCTACGGCCACGTGCGACAACGGGTGACCGCTGAGATGACGCTCGGTCTCGAAACGGGCGGGAAGTAGCGGGGGATGCGCGCCATGGCGCGCTTCGCGCGGAGGCGCCACGGAACTGCGTGGCAGGTATCCCTCGCAGAACGCGGCCACGCAACGGGAGCAGGACAGTCGAAGCCCGGCGCGTGCGCTTGCGCCATTGGGCGGCGAGCAAATCGCTGCCGAAGACAAGCGGGATAAAACCTGGTCCGTTCGATGCATGCGCTCGGCGCAAGGCATCGCGCGGCGCGCTAGACTAGGTAACAGATCATCCGCCGCACGAGAGCGGAGCGCCGTACCGGCCATCGCGGCTTGCCGCGGTCGTTGCGTACGCCGCGATTCGCTCGCGGGCCCGGCCGTTCCCGCCAGGAGGTGACGCATGCCTTGCCGCAGCTCCCGCCATACTCACCGCCACCGCGCGGTGCTCTTGCAGTTCGTCCTTGCCGTTTCCGGTGTGATCGCGCTGCCTGCGCTTGCGGCGACGCCGATCACGGTCACCTCGAAAGCCGCAACCGACGGACCGATCCGCTACACCGTGCGGGTCGCGTCCAAACAGTTCGGTAACGCCCAGGAAACGCGCACGCTACGCTCCGGCGACACGGACGATTTCACCTGGCGGACCACGCCGCCGGGCGGGGCGGTCGCGACTCCGCAAGGCTGTCCGGACTACGCCACGCTGCCGCTCGACGCAAACGGCGCAATGGTGCGGCAAACCCAGCTGCGGCTCGCCCCGATCGTGGCGAGCAACGGTATCGCCACCGTGCAGGTGAGCTTCCGGGCCCAGGCGCCGCACGGCACGCAGTCGGTGTCGAGCAACGGCGCGCAGCTGACGTGCCCCGCCGTCGTGGCGCATAGCGAGGTCGCCCACCTCACGATGCCGACCAACGGCACGGCGAAGACGCTCACGCTCAGCGACGGCACGCAGATCACGATCTCGGCGCAGCGCTAGGAACCGCATGCCGTATGTGCAACCGGTGGCACGCAGCGCCGCCGCAATTGCTCATCCGCGTGACTTGCGCTCGGCCAGTCGCGCAACGAGGAAGCGATGCTCCGGCGAGAACAGCCGCCGGTACGCGAGCAGCACCGCGCCCACCGTGCCAAGCGCCGACGAAGCCGCGATCAGGAACATGATCACGATCTGGTAGCGCACCGCCTGAAGCGGCGATTGCCCCGCCAGCACCTGGCCCGTCATCATGCCGGGGAGGCTCACCACGCCGACCACGGCCATCTGGTTGAGCGTCGGGATCATGCCGGCGCGCACCGCCTCCCGGGCGCTCGCCTGAGCGGCTTCCCAGCGTGTCGCCCCCAGCGCCAGCGCGCTTTCGACGCGATCGCGCCGCGCTGTCAGCTCCTGCATCATGCGCTCCACGCCGAGCGACACGCCCGTCAACGTGTTGCCGAGAATCATGCCGAGGATCGGAATCGCGTATTGTGGCTCGTACCACGGCCGGATCCGGATCACCACGAACAGCCCGACCGCCGCCACGAGCCACGCGCTCACCCAGATCGAAACGATGCTGTCCGCGCGCTGTCCCCCGTACGTGCGCGCGCCGCGCTGCGCGCCCGCGAAGCCGGCGATCAACGTCATCAGCGCCATGAGCGGTAGCACGACGTACCAGCGGTTGAACGCGAACACCCAGCCGAGCACATAGCCGATCGCGAGCAGTTGAACGACGGTGCGCACAGCCGCCCACGCCAGCTTGCGCTCCAGATCGAGCTTGAGCAGCACGGAGACCGCCCCGTTGACGAACACGAGCAGCGCCGCAATGGCGACGTCGCCGATGCCGAGGTTTTGCAGTACGCCGGGGCTCATTGTGCAGCGCCCTCGATGAATGGCGCGCGGGCGGCGGGCTCTTCGAGCACGCCGGCGCGCATCGTCAGATGCCGGGCGCCCACGCGCGACGCCTGCCCCGGATCGTGCGATACCCAGACAGTGGCCCGCGCGGTGCGCGCCTGTTCGAACCAGCCGGTGACGAGGGCCTCGACGGCGCGTGCCGACTCGGGGTCGAGCGAGGCGGTCGGTTCGTCGAGCAGGAGCGCCTCGGGATCGAGCTGCAGCACGCGCACGAGGGCGACGATTTGCGCTTCGCCGCCTGATAGCTCGGCGGTGTTGCGCGCGAGGAAATCGCTGGCGCGGCCGGCGGCGTCGAAGAGCGCGCTGGCGCGCGCGGCGTCGAATCGCTCGTTGCGGTAGGCCGCGAGCGTGTACGGGTAGAGCAGGTTGTCCTCGACGCTGCCATCGAGCAGTGCGGGCCGCTGCCGCAGATACGCGATATGGCGCCGATAGTGGACAATGCGTGCGCGCGTGACAGGCTCGCCATGCCAGCGCACCTCACCGCCGTCGATCGGGTCGAGCAGCGCCAGCGCTCGCAGGAACACGCTCTTGCCCGAGCCCGACGGCCCGGTCAGCACGGCACGCTCGCCTGCGCGCAGCGCGAAATCGGTGGCATGTAGCAGCCACTGGCCGCGTTGCGCGTCGCGCCGGGCAATGCGGTGTGCTTCGACGAGCGCCGCGCCTTTGGCGCCGGGTGGGGAAAGTTGACTGTGCTTGAGCATCGAAAGATTGCGGGGAAGATCGCATGCCCGCCACGAAAGGCAGTCAGGCGCCGGCAACCGGGCACGCTGACTGCTCCTGCGGGATTGCAATATGGCAGGAAAAACAACAACGCATAACGTGGAGCCCGCATGACGTCACCGCAGCCCCAAGCCTTCAGCCACGGCCGCACGCTCGCCAGGATCATCGCATGGCTCGTCGCGGTTGTCGTCGTGCTGGTCGCCTTGGTGGCCGTCTTCATCGTGATGTTCGACTGGAACCACGCGAAGCCCTACGTGAATGAGAAGGTGAGCGAGGCCATTGGACGGCCGTTCGCAATCGAAGGCGACATCAAGGTGGGCTGGCATAGGCCGCCCGGCCAGACGGGCTGGCGCGCCTGGGTGCCTTGGCCGCGCTTTTCCGCGACGCAGGTCGTGATCGCCAATCCGGACTGGACCCGGTCCCCGCATTTCGCCACGCTCGACGAGATCGACTTCGAGGTGGCCGTGCTGCCACTGCTCGCGCACCACATCGTGATCCCGGTGATCAATCTGGTGAATCCGGCCATCGACGTCGAGCGCCTTGCAGACGGGCGCAATAACTGGACCTTCAAACTACCGGCATCGAACGGGCCTTCGAGCTGGCGTCTCGAGCTACATGACATCACGTTTTCGTCAGGCAATGTCACCGTGAGCGACCAGCAGACGAAAACCGACGTCAAAATCGCGGTGAGCCTGCTCGGCCATGGCATCCCGATCGGCAAGGTGATCGAGGAACAGGCAGCGGCGTCGCGCCGGGGTTCCGCCCAGATGGTCGGGCGCGCTGGCGCAAACCGGCTCACGCACCAGTTGCGCAAAGAGCACGCTTCCGAGGCGGCTGCCGCCAGCGAGGCGAGCGCAGCCAGCGAGGCGAGCGCAGCCAGCAAGGCGAGCGCAGCCAGCGAGGCGAGTGCAGCCAGCGAGGCGAGTGCAGCCAGTGAGGCCAGTGCAGCCAGCAAGGCGAGCGAAGCCAGTGAGCCCAGTGCAGCCAGCAACGCGAGCGGTGCCAGCGGCGCCACCTCTGGGCAGCTTCCCGTCAAACAGCCGTTTTACGCGATCGGCTGGTCGATCAAGGGAACGTACAACACGACGCCGCTCTCGGGCGATGGCAAGCTCGGTGGCGTGCTCGCGCTGCAGGACGCGAAGCGCCCGTTCCCGATCCAGGCCGACGTGCGCGCGGGCGACATGCATATCGCGCTCGTCGGCACGCTCACCGACCCCATGCATCTGGCCGCCGTGGATCTGCGCCTGTGGCTGCAGGGCCAAAGCATGGCGCATCTGTACGACCTCACTGGCGTGACTCTGCCCGAAACGCCGCCCTATGCCACGGAAGGCCGCTTTGTCGGGAATTTCCAGCGCGGCGCGAGCGTATTCCATTACGAGAACTTCACAGGCCGCGTGGGCGGCAGCGATCTGAACGGCACCGTGGTCTATCGGCAGCGCCCGTCACGGCCGCTGCTCACGGGCGAAGTGGTTTCGAATCTGCTGCAGTTCTCGGACCTCGCGCCGTTGATTGGCGCGGACAGCAAGGCGAGCAAGGCGAAGCGCGGCGCCCGGGTCGCGCAGCCGGCCGACCGCGTGATTCCGGTCGAGCCGTTCCGCACCGATCGCTGGACCGCCATCGATGCCGACGTCAAGTTCACGGGGCGGCGCATCGTCAAGCAGGGCAGCCTGCCTGTCCGGGATCTCTACGCGCACGTCACGTTGACCGATGGCGTGCTCGTGCTCGATCCGCTGCGGTTCGGCGTGGCGGGCGGCACGCTCGGCACGCGCGCCTCGCTCGACGGCGGCAGCAAGCCGCTCAAGGCGCGGGGCACGCTCGAGGCGCGCCATCTGAAGCTCAAGGAACTGTTCCCGAACTTCAAGTCGATGGAGTCGGCGCTCGGGGAAATCAACGGCGATGCGTCGCTCTCCGCGACCGGCAACTCGCCCGCCGCGATCGCCGCGACGTCGAACGGCGAGGTGAAACTGCTCGTCACGCAGGGCACGATCAGCCGCCTGCTCATGGAGGCGGCGGGCCTGAACGTGGCGAACGTGGTCTACGAGAAGCTGTTCGGCACGCGCGACGTGAAGATCAACTGTGCGGCCGCCGACTTCGTCGCCACCAACGGCGTGCTGGATCCGCACGTGTTCGCGCTCGACACTACCGACGCCGTGATCGACCTCGACGGCCCGGTCGACCTGCGCGACGAGTCGGTGGACATGAAGGTGCACCCGCATACCAAGGGCTTTCGCGTCTTCACGTTGCGCTCGCCGCTCTACGTGAAGGGGACTTTCAAGAACCCGCGCGTGGGCGTGGATGCGGCCGCGCTCGCGCTCCGCGGGGGCGCCATGGTCGGCCTCGGGCTCATCAACCCGTTCGCCGCGCTGATTCCGCTGATCGCGCCGAGCAACAACAAGCCGCTGCCGTGCGACGCGCTGTTCGCGCAGATGAGCCAGCACCCGGTGGCGCCGCCGCCGGGCCAGAAGAAGCTCGCGCCGCCGAAGCCCGTTGCCGGTGCAGCGGGCGCTAGCGGCGCAGCCGCCACCGACAAGGGCCCGAAAACGGGCACGACGAGGCGGGACGCGCCGTCATCGAATAACCAGCAGGGGCAAGAACCGCTCTATAAGGGAAGCTGATACGGGAAGAGGATGCGAAAAACCGCTGCGCCGGGGAATCGACCCGTTGCAGCGGTGCAGTGGTTTGCCCGGGAAAGCGCGGCCTGGCGCGCGACGGCAAACCAGGCGACTAAAGGCGACTATAGGCAACTACAGCCAGCTACAGGCAACTACAGGCAACTAACGCAAGGACCGCGGCGCCGTGTCGCCGGCGGCATCCTGGCGGCGCGTGACCCGCCGCGTGCTCATGGTCGAACGCGCTGCGCCGAACTCGGGCAGAACGCGTCCGCGCGCGCGGCTCGCGAAGACGAGAAAGCCGAAGCCGTCTGCCTCATACCAGTAACCGCCGTTCTCGAGGCCCTCGATCGGCTGCTCCAGTGCGTGTGCAATCGATTCGATGCAGCGCTTGCGCAGTTCGCTCGTGCCGGGATACGGGGGCTGCGCACCGCGCACGCTGCACAGGAGCACGTCGAGCCCCGGCAGGACATGCGCGTAGAGCACGGGCTCGTCCTGCGCGCGCGCACGCGCGATCTTGGTATCGAGTTGGCCGAACGGTTTGAAATGACTCAGCACGGCGAGAAACGACTCGTCGCCATCTGCCTTGACGCGTTTGCGCTTTTTCGGGAAGGACATAAAAATTCGCCTGAAAAAGGTGGATTGCAAAACTCGCAGCGTTCCCATGCGACCACTCCCGGACTGGTGCGCCGCACGTCGATCCTTTATAGCACACGGATTTGCAGGGTTCACGAGGATACAGATGGGGACGGTCCGCTTTAACCGCGATCGGACCGCGTGAAGCGCTCCGCGTTGCCGCCCCTGTCCAGAATCCTCATTGCGTTCGCAAACGCCATGCTGGATCGCACGTCGCGCTCATGTAGATATCCCGGCGCTCTCTCGCTTGTCTCCGTCTCAATAATAGACCTGTGCGTGCGCGCAGTGTGGCGAATTGCCGCAAAAAAGCGGGTTTTCCACGAGGCGAGGTGTGGGATGTCACATACGTTGTCATCCTGAAAATTCACGCCGATAATGTTGCGGTTCTGTTGCGCGCAGCCGCGCGCCGAGCCGGCGGCCGGCGCGGGAGATGACACGAAGCGCTGCAACTTGCCGGCGCGCCGCCCAGAGACGACCCTGAACCGGACGGACATGAAACTCTTTGCCAAGGGGCTCTTGCTGATCGCGATTCCGAGCGTCGTCGAACTGGCGCTGCTCGGCGTCGTGTTCCACACCCAGGGCAACGCCGCACTCGCGGCGAAACGTGCCGAGAACACCCAGCAAATCCTCTGGCAAGCCAATAGCCTCGCCGACCCCCTGCTGCGCGAGGCCGCACGTGTGCGCACCGGCATCGTGCTCGAAGATCCGTCCTTCATCGATCGCCATGCCGTCTGGACCGAATTCTCCGATCGCATCACGCTGCTCGCGCGCATGGTCGCCGACAATCCCCTGCAACGCGGGCGCGTAGCGCGCATGCGTGAGGCTGCCTACGCGTGGCGCAAGGAAGCGGGCGAGATCGCCGATGCATTGCGGATGGGCCACAGTGAACGGTTCGCGCGCCTGGCGGGAAACGGCCTGCCGCCCCAGATCGAGACGGTGCGCGAGGTGCTCGGCGACTTCATCGTGGAGGAAACCCGGCTCGACGAGGTCCGCACCGGGATGCTGCGCGAAACGCGCGCGCGTCAGCAGGATGCGCTCATTCTTGCGGTGGTGGGTTCGATGCTGATCTGGGCATTCACGGCTGCGGCGTTTGCCCGCAATGTGGGCGCGCGCCTTGCCGCGCTTGGCGCGAATGCCGAGCGCCTCGGCGAGGGCGCGCCGCTCCTGCCGGCGCTGTCCGGCAACGACGAAATCGCCGCGCTCGACGCCGTGCTGCACCAGACGAGCGCGCGGTTGCGCGTGGCCGAGCGCGAGCAGGCCGCGCTGAAGGCGCAACTGCAGGCGCGCGCGGCCGAGCTGGCGAGCGCGAACGAGCATCTGCGCCAGGAGAGTCAGGACAACGAGATGTTCATCTACAGCGTGTCGCACGATCTGCGCTCGCCGCTCGTGAACCTGCAGGGTTTCTCGAAGGAACTGCAGGTGTCCTGCGACGACCTGCGCGCGCAGATCAACGCGGCGGGACTGCCCGAGCAGGAGCGCCGCGCGATGGCCGAAGTGCTCGATGGCGATGTCGACGAGTCGCTGCAATTCCTGCGCCAGGCGGTAACGCGCGCGGCGGCCATCATCGACGCGCTGCTGCGGATCTCGCGTGCCGGGCGCCTCGAATACCGCTGGCAGCGCGTCGATATTGCCCGTCTCGTCGAGCGCGTGCTGGGGGGGCTTGCCGGCAAAATCCCGCAGGCCGCGCGCATCGACGTAGGCGAACTGTCACCCGCCTGGGGCGATCCGGCCGCGCTCGAAGAGATTTTCGCCAATCTCATCGAAAATGCGTTGCGTCATCTCGATTCCGCCCGGCCGGGCCGGGTCGAGATTGGCGAGGTCGGGCCGGACGCGGAACCCGTCACCGAACCTGGCAGGGAATCCGGAGCCTACGTGGAAAAAGACCGGGGAAGAAAAATCGACGAAGCCACTCGCGCGCGTACGCGAACCTATTATGTGCGCGACAATGGCGTGGGTATCGCGCAGGCGTATCTGCCGAAGCTTTTCCGCGCCTTTCAGCGGTTGCACGGCGGCGTATCGTCCGGGCAGGGTACGGGTCTCGCGCTCGCAAAGCGGATTGCGGAGCGCCATGGCGGGCGCATCTGGGTCGACACTACCGAGGGCGCGGGCTCCACGTTCTTCGTCTCGCTGCCAGCCCAGCCGTTGGGCACCGCCTGGCGGAGCGCATAATTCGCGCGCGGAGAATCGGCTAGCAGCTTTCAACGAGCATCGAAATCGAAGAAAACAATGCAGCGGTTGGGAGAGTCGAAATGGCGGACGGGGAACAGATCGGCATCGTGCTGATCGAAGACGACGACGGGCACGCCACGCTGGTCGAGCGCAACCTGCGACGTTCGGGCGTCTCGAACGGCTTCCTGCGCTTTCGCGACGGTCAGGAGGCGCTCGACTATTTTTTCGGCGCGCCGGGCGACGGCCCCGCCGCGTCGCCCAACCGGTCGCCGCGCGACGCGCTCGGCAATTTCGTCGTGCTGCTCGACCTGCGCATGCCGCGCGTGGACGGCTTCGAGGTGCTGCGGCGTCTGAAAGGGGAGCCCGCCACGGCATCAGTGCCGGTCATCGTGCTCACGACCACCGACGACCCGCGCGAAATCGAGCGCTGCTATGAGCTTGGCTGCAACGTGTACATCACGAAACCGGTCGAATATGACGCCTTCATCGAGGCCGTGCGGCGACTCGGCTGCTTTCTCCAGGTCGTCGAGCTGCCGCCGGGCCACCGCTTCGTTCAGGCCCGGCCGGCAGGGACTCAATAGCGTATTTGGGATGGAACCATTTGGCATTGGCAACGAATCGCAGGTACTGCGGCAAAGGCTTCGGCGAGCGCGGCAATGGTGCCCCGTGCTCGACCGGGCGCTTCGAACATGAGTGAGGGAGCCACCATGCTGGACGGCGCGCGCGTGCTGGTCGTCGACGACGACGAAGGCATCCTGCGCCTCGCCCGCAAATCGCTGTTACGCGCCGGTGCGCGCGTGGACACGTGCACCGGTGTCGGCGAGGCGCGCACGCTGCTCGGGGTGCAGACGCCCGACGTGCTCGTGCTCGACTATCAGCTCGACGGCGCGGAAACGGGCCTCGACTTCTTTCGCCGGCTGCGTGCCGACAACGTGCGCGTGCCCGCCATCCTCGTGACCGGTTTCACCGATGAGTCGCGCGTGATCGCCGCGC
This sequence comes from Paraburkholderia sp. JHI2823, assembly GCF_038900695.1. Lineage (NCBI taxonomy): Bacteria > Pseudomonadati > Pseudomonadota > Betaproteobacteria > Burkholderiales > Burkholderiaceae > Paraburkholderia > Paraburkholderia sp. JHI2823. The sequence continues at coordinate 19,092 of NZ_JAYMRY010000055.1, forward strand.
TGCGCGCAGGCGTCTCGGACGTGGTGCCGAAATCGGGCGACTATCTCGACTACCTGCCGGAAGCCGTCGCGCGCGTGCTCTCGCAGGTGGCGCTACAGCGCGCCTCCGACGAAGCGCTGCTGCTGCGCGATCGCGAGGAGCACTATCGCACGCTCTCCGAAGCGTTGCCGCACCTCGTGCTCACCTGCGGCGCGGACGGCAATTGCGACTTTCTCTCGAAACAGTGGCTCGACTACACGGGGCTCGACGCGCGCGATTCGCGCGGCTTCGCGTGGCTCGACGCCGTGCATCCCGGCGATCGGGAAGCGGTCCGCCAGAGCTGGCTCAACGCAGTGGCCAGCGGGGCCACCGACTATCGCCATGAGTTGCGCATCCGCCGGCACGATGGTGTCTACCGATGGTTCGATGTCCGAATCGTTGCGATGCGCGATCCGCGCGGCGGCGTGAACAAATGGTTCGGCAGTTGCACCGACATCGATTCGCAGCGTGAAGCGGCCGAGGAGCGCGAGCGGCTGCTCGCGTCGGAGCAGGCCGCGCGTCAGGCCGCGGAAGAGGCCAACCGCGCAAAAGACCGCTTTCTCGCGATGCTCTCGCACGAGCTGCGTACACCGCTCACGCCGGTGCTCGCCGGCACGCGGCTACTGGAACAGATTCCCGAGCTGCCCGAAGCCGCGCGTTCCGGTGTGCTGATGATCCGCCGCAATATCGAACTGGAAGCACGCCTCATCGACGACCTGCTCGATCTCACTCGCGTGGCCAACGGCAAGCTGAGCCTTGCGCTGGAGACGGTCGATGTGCACGAGGTCATCGAGTCGGTGCTCGAGCTGTTTCGCAGTGAGATCCAGACCAAGCAGCAGGACGTCCACGTCGACCTGCGCGCGAAACATCACTATGTGCGAGGCGATCGCGCGCGCCTGCAGCAGATGCTCTGGAACCTCGTGCGCAACGCCGCGAAGTTCACGCCCGACGGCGGTCACATCTACGTGCGCACGCGCGACGAGCGCATGCGCGTGGAAATCGAAGTCGAGGACACGGGCATCGGCATTGCGCCCGACGAGATCGGCAAGCTCTTCCATGCGTTCGAGCAGGGCAGCCACAACCACACGCGCCAGTTCGGCGGACTAGGTCTCGGACTCGCCGTGACCCGGGCGCTGACCGAGGCGCACGGCGGAAGCGTGAGCGCGAGAAGCCCCGGCGCGCATTGCGGCGCCACGTTCACGATCGTCCTGCCGACAGCGGCGCCCGGCGAAGGGGCAGCGACGACGGCCCAGTTGCACAGTCCGCATCGCGCGGGCATGTTGAAGATCCTGCTGATCGAAGATCACGCCGATACGGCCGAGGTGATGGCGCAACTGATGCGCGCGGGGGGCCACGAGGTGGTGGTGGCGGCCAACGTTGCCCATGCGCTCGCGCTGACGGCCAGCATGGCCTTCGATCTCGTGGTGAGCGACATCGGTCTGCCGGATGGCTCGGGCATCGATTTCATCCGCGCGTTCCGGGCGCAGTCGGCGGCGCCCGCCATCGCGCTCACGGGATTCGGCACCGACGACGACGTGCGCCGCAGCGTCGAAGCGGGCTTCACCGCGCATCTCACGAAGCCCGTCAACTTCGAGCAGCTCGAGCGGCTGATCGAGGAGGCCGCGCTCGCGCGCGCCGCGGCGGCCGAGCCCGATCCTGCCGAGCCCGCATCCTGAGCATGGGTACAAAAAAACCGCGCGGCCTCGCGGCGGCGCGGGTTTTGCGGGCTGACGCGTGATTCAGCGCGGACTGTTCTGCAGCGAATCGCGGATCTCGCGCAGCAGCAGCACATCTTCGGGCGTGGGCGGCGGCTCGGCGGGTGCGGCGGCTTGCGGCTGGCGCAGCTTGTTGATGAATTTCACCATCAAAAAGATGATGAACGCGAGGATCACGAAGTTGATCACCGCGGTGATGAACGAGCCATAGCCGAAGACGGCGACGCCCGCGGTCTGCAGATCCTTGTACGAGTCGGGGTTGCCCTTGTAGCTGGCCGGAACGTGGCCGAGCCGGACGAACATGTTCGAAAAGTCGAGGCCGCCCGTGATCACGCCGATCACCGGCATGATGAGATCTTTCACGATCGAGTTGACAATGCTCGAAAACGCGCCACCGATGATCACACCGACGGCGAGATCCATCACATTGCCTTTGACGGCAAATTCCTTGAACTCCTGGACGATGCTCATGAGCGGGCTCTCCCTGAATGGCGCAGCACGGGGCTGGGGTCAAAACGATGCATTGGCGCAATCATAGCGAACGCATCCGCATCGCGGTAGCAATTTGACATTTGCTAAGGTTTTGCCGGCCGCAGGGATCTCGTGCGCGTGACAAAAGTCCCTGCGATCGCACACGTTGTGCCCGCGGCGCGTGCCAGCCCTCAGTAGGCGAGCGATATCTGCTGGTGGAAGGTCTCGGGATCGGTGTTAGTCCCACAGAGCAGCACGCCCACGCGCTTGCCCTGCAGCGTCTCGCGCAGCGGCCCGAGGAGCCCGGCCGTCGCCGTGGCGCACGCTGGTTCGACCGCGAGCTTCAGTTGCTCGAACAGCACGCGCATCGCACGGCGCATGTCGTCGTCGGAGACCGTGACGATGCGCTCGATATGACGGCGGCACAGCGTGTAGCTGTATTGCTCCGAATGTGGCGCCATGAGGGAGTCGGCGATCGAGTGCATATGGGTCATATGCACGGTGTGGTTCGCGGCAAAGCTGCGGCTCATCACGTCCGAGCCCTCGGGCTCGACCCCGTACACGCGCACGCGAGGGTTCGCGAGGCGCAGCGCCGTGGCGGCGCCCGCCGCGAGCCCGCCGCCGCCAATGGGCATGACGACCGCGTCGAGATCGGGCGCCTGGGTGGCCCATTCGTAGCCTAGCGTGGCCGTACCGAGAATCGTGCGATAGCCGTTGAACGGATGCACGAAATAGCGTCCCTCATCGGTCTCGATGCGGCGCACGATGTCGAACGCCTCGCTGCTGTTGCCCGCCACGACGATCTCGGCGCCAAAGCGCCTGCATTGAGCGACGCGCGCTTCGCTCGCGGTACGAAAGAGCACGACCTTCGCGCTAATGCCGAGCCGCATTGCTGCATACGCGACCGCAATGGCGTGGTTGCCGCCGGAAACGCAGGTGACGCCCGCGCTGCGTTGCGTGGCGTCGAGCGCGAGCAGATGCGTGAACGCGCCGCGCACCTTGAAGCTGCCGCTCGCCTGGAGCAGCTCGAACTTGAAGTTGACGAGCGTGTCTTCGAGCGTGGACAGATCGTGGCGGTCGAACACCGGCGTGCGCAGCACCCAGGGCGCAAGCGCGAAATGCTGCGAGGCGATGTCGTCGAGGGTGGGGATCGCCTCGCCGTCGATGGTGTGGTCGGTGCGCAGCGGCGCGTCGGTGGACATGATCTTGCGCGTCCAGTGTGGTCACTGTGCCAGCGCATCGGCGGACATGCCGTGCACGAGCTTGCGCAGGAAACCTTCACAGGCGGCGAGTTGCTCGAGCGCCACATATTCGTTGGGCTTGTGCGCCTGCTGGATGTCGCCCGGGCCGCACACCACGCTCGGGATGCCCGCGCGCGCGAAGAGGCCAGCTTCCGTGCCGTAGGCCACCTTGCGGCGCGTCTGGTCGGCGGTGAGTGCGCGCACGAGCTGGGTGATCGCGGCCTGCTCGGCGGCGTCGAGGCCGGGCGCCGCGGCGATTTTCGTGAACTCGATCGCGCCGGCCGCATGCTCGCGCTGCATCTTCGGAACCAGCGTTTCGCGCGCGTACTGTTCGATGCGCGCGAAGATCTTGTCGGGGTCGAGCGTCGGCAGGTTGCGGAACTCGAAGGCGAAACGGCATTCGGCCGGCACCGTGTTGAGGGCGTTGCCGCCTTCTATCGTGCTCGTTTGCGCCGTCGTGAACGGCACGTCGTAGAGTTCGTCGAACGGGCCGTTGGCGCGGAATTCGTCGGCCATGTCGCGGATGTAGCAGATGAGACGCGCTGCGTATTCGATCGCGTTCAGGCCGCGCGGCGTGAGCGACGAATGCGCGGCCTGGCCGCGCACACAGCATTGATACGCATTGAGGCCCTTGTGCGCCACGATCGGGCGCATGCTCGTGGGCTCTCCCACGATGCAGCCTTCGGGCTTCACACCGCGCTTCATGAGTTCTTCGATCATGAGCGGCGCGCCCACGCAGCCGATTTCCTCATCGAACGAGAGCGCGAGGTGCAGGGGCCTGGCCAGTTTCGTCTGCTGGATCTCGGGTAGCAGCGTGAGCGCCGCCCCGATGAAGCCTTTCATGTCGCACGTGCCGCGGCCATAGAGCAGGCCGTCGCGGATCTCGGGCTTGAACGGATCGCTGTCCCAATTCTGACCGTCCACGGGCACCACGTCGGTGTGGCCCGAGAGCACGATGCCGCCGTTCGTTTCGCCGTCATAAGCGGGGATCGTGGCGAACAGGTTGGCCCATTTGCCGTCGCGGCCATAGGTGAGCGTCGACTCGATGCCGCGCGCACGCAGATCGTCGCGCACCGTCTCGATCAGCCCGAGGTTCGGATGACGGCTGACCGTGTCCATCGAAACGAGGCGGGTGACCCAGGGGAGCGAGGCGGGAAGGGCGGCGGAAGACGGGGACGACTGCGCTGTTTCAGCGGCGAGGGCCATGTCGGACTCCAGCTTGCGGATTCTGTTCATCTTACAGAAAAAACGGGGCAGGCCAAAGCCGCGGGCGGCGCGCGCGCCGCCATCACGGCTGCGCACCGCTCACATGACGCTGCGCAACATCCATGCAAAAAACGCCCGCGCGCAGGGCAGTGCGCGCGGGCGTCGGCAGTGGTGCAAACAGCGCCTAGCGCGGGGCCGCCGCGCGATTGGGCGCACCCAGTGCGCGCAACGTCTCCTTCACGGTGGCCACGCGTACCGCGAGGTCGGGACTGCGCGTTTCGATGCGCAGCTTGTCCTGACCGGCGAGCTTGATGTGCTTGTGCTTCTGGACCATCTCGATGATGCGCATCGCGTCCACGGGCGGATTCGGCACGAACTGCAGGCCGATCACGGCTTCGCCCGCGTCGATCTTGGTGATGCCGAGCGGCTTGGCCGCGAGACGCAGACGATGCGTTTCGATCAGCGCATGCGCCTGCGGCGGCATCTTGCCGAAGCGGTCGATCAGCTCTTCCTGGATGCCGTCGATCGAGTCGTCGTGCTCGCAGTTCGCAAGCCGCTTGTAGAGCGACAGGCGCTCCTGCACGTCGCCGCAATAGTCGGCGGGCAGGATCGCGGGCGCGTGCAGATTGATCTCGGTGGTCGCGGCGAGCGGCGCGTTCAGATCCGGCTCGCGCCCGTCCTTGAGCGCCTTCACGGCGTCGTTGAGCATGTCCGTGTAGAGCTGGAAGCCGATCTCCTGGATTTCGCCCGACTGCTTGTCGCCGAGCACTTCGCCCGTGCCGCGAATCTCCAGGTCGTGCATCGCCAGATAGAAGCCCGAGCCCAGCTCTTCCATCTGCTGGATCGCCTCGAGACGCCGCTGCGCCTGCTTGGTGAGTCCTTGCGGATCGTGGACGAGCAAATACGCGTACGCCTGGTGGTGCGAACGCCCGACCCGGCCGCGCAGCTGATGCAACTGCGCGAGACCGAACTTGTCGGAGCGATGGATGAGGATCGTGTTCGCGGTCGGCACGTCGATGCCTGTCTCGATGATCGTGGTACAGAGCAGCACGTTCGCGCGCTGCGCCACGAAATCGCGCATCACGGTTTCGAGCTCGCGCTCGTGCATCTGCCCGTGCGCCACCGCGATGCGCGCCTCGGGCACGAGCGCTTCGAGCATCGCGCGGCGGTTCTCGATCGTTTCGACTTCGTTGTGCAGGAAGTACACCTGGCCGCCGCGCTTGAGTTCGCGCAGCATCGCCTCGCGGATCACGCTGTCTTCCTCGCGTCGCACGAAGGTCTTGATGGCGAGGCGCTTTTGCGGCGCGGTCGCGATGACCGAAAAATCACGCAGGCCTTCGAGCGCCATGCCGAGCGTACGCGGGATCGGCGTGGCGGTGAGCGTGAGCACGTCCACTTCCGCGCGCAGCGCTTTCAACGCCTCCTTCTGGCGCACGCCGAAGCGGTGTTCCTCGTCGATGATGACGAGCCCGAGGCGCTTGAACTGCACATCGGACGAGAGCAGCTTGTGCGTGCCGATCACGATGTCGACGCTGCCGTCGTTGATCTGCTGGATCGCGCCGCTCACTTCCTTCGCGGACTTGAAGCGCGACAGCTCGGCGATGCGCACGGGCCAGTCGGCAAAGCGGTCCGTGAAGGTTTGCGTGTGCTGCTCGGCGAGCAGCGTGGTGGGCGAGAGGATCGCCACCTGCTTGCCGCCCATCACGGCGATGAACGCCGCGCGCAGCGCCACCTCGGTCTTGCCGAAGCCGACATCGCCGCAGACGAGGCGATCCATCGGCTTGCCGCTCGTCATGTCGCCGATCACGGCGGCGATCGCCGCCGCCTGGTCGGGCGTTTCCTCGAAGCCGAAGCTCTCGGCGAACTTCACGTAGTCGCGCGGTTCGAGCGCGAACGCGTGGCCCTCGCGCGCGGCGCGGCGCGCGTAGAGGTTGAGCAGCTCGGCGGCGGTGTCGCGGATCTGCTGCGCGGCCTTGCGGCGCGCCTTTTCCCACTGGCCCGAGCCGAGCGCGTGCAGCGGCGCGCTATCGGGATCGGCGCCGCTGTAGCGCGAGATGACGTGCAACTGCGAAACCGGCACGTAGAGCTTGCTGCCGTTCGCGTATTCGAGGTGCAGGAACTCGGTGTCGCCTTCGCCCAAGTCCATCGTCACGAGGCCGTGATAGCGGCCGATGCCGTGCTGTGCATGGACGACCGGATCGCCCACCTTCAGCTCGGAGAGGTCGCGCACCATCGAATCGACGTTGCTCGCCTGCTCCTGGCGGCGGCGTCCCGCGCGGCGTGCGAGGGGGCCGTAAAGCTCGGTCTCGGTGATGACCGCGAGCTCCTCGCCCGGCAGCGAGAAGCCCGTGGAAAGCGGCGCGACGCCGAGGACGAAGCGTTCGTCGCCGGTGAGCCAGTCTTCGTAGCTATCGGCGGAGGCGGGGCGCAGATGGTTGTCGGCAAGCAGCTGCGCGATGGTTTCGCGCCGGCCCGCCGATTCCACCGCGAACAGCACACGGTTCTTCGTCGTCTCGAGGTAGGCGCGCAGCGAGGCGAGGGGGTCGTCGGCGTGGCGGTCGATCGCGAGGCTCGGCAGCGCCGTGGCCCAGCCGCCCGCGCTCGTGGCCGGCAGCACGAGGCGCGCGAACGGCTTGGCGAGCGCGAAGAAGTCCTCGTCGGTCAGGAAGAGACGTTGCGGCTCCAGAATCGGGCGCTCGCGGTCGTGCGAGAGGAAGCTGTGGCGCTGCTTCGTGTCGTTGGTGAAGCGGCGGATCGAGGCTTCGAGGTCGCCCGAAAACACGAGCTGTGCGTTCTCGGGCAGGTAGTGGAACAGCGTGGCCGTCTCTTCGAAGAAGAGCGGCAGGTAGTACTCGATGCCCGCCGAGGGCACACCGTTGCCGATGTCCTTGTAGATCGTCGCGCGGCTCGGATCGCCTTCGAACACCTCGCGCCAGCGGCTGCGAAACGCCGTGCGCGACGCTTCGTCGAACGGGAATTCGCGGCCCGGCAAGAGGCGCACGTCCTTGACCGGGTAGAGGCTGCGCTGGCTGTCCGGGTCGAACGCGCGGATCGAGTCGACCTGGTCGTCGAAAAGGTCGATGCGATAGGGCAGCGGCGAGCCCATCGGAAAGAGGTCGATCAGCGAGCCGCGCACGCAGTATTCGCCCGGGCGCATCACCTGGCTCACGTGCTCGTAGCCCGCGAGCGTGAGCTGCGACTTGAGCTTCGCTTCGTCGAGGCGCTCGCCTTGCGAGAACGAGAATGTGTAAGCCGCGAGGAACGACGCCGGCGGCATGCGGTAGAGCGCCGTGGTGGCCGGCACGATGAGGATGTCGCAACGGTTTTCGCCGAGATCGTGCAGCGTGGCGAGGCGCTCGGAAACGAGATCCTGGTGCGGCGAGAACGTGTCGTACGGGAGCGTCTCCCAGTCGGGCAGGAGCCGCACGCGCGCTTCGGGCGCGAAGAACGGGATCTCCTGGGCGAGGCGCTGGGCGTCCACGGCGCTCGCGCAGATCACGGCCAGTAGCGGCGCACGCGCCGCCCCGGCGCGCGCGGCTTCGCGGTAGCGGGCCATCAGGAGGGCATCGGACGAACCGTGCGTGCCGTCGAACGCGTAACGCTGCCCCGGCTTGACGACGGCGACAGGGGACGGTGACTGCGAGGATGCGGCGATATCGGACATAGGCAACAGGGTGGCCGACGCTTGTGTCGGTAGGGTGGCCGCTATTTTGGCAAATTCGGGCGAGGTGCAACGCGGGAATTTGGGGGCCGGGTTCGGGCCTTCAAGTGCAAAGCCATGCGCGTGGCCGCACGGGCCGGGCCTCGACGGTCGTACGAATGGCTTCGGCTTGCGCGCGAGGCGGGGCGGCCAGGCGCCATTCGGGAGACCGGTTGCGTGCGCGCCACGGCTCGAATTCCAGGAAATCGGGCCGGTGGTGCGGACGTCTTTGCGGGTGTCCGGCGTGCGGGTAAGGGACCTATTATAAAATCCGTCCTTTACTTTGACTCATGCGGCTCGCGACACCGTGACTTCACGCCTTTTTGCCCTGATTCCGTGCGCCGGCACCGGCAGCCGTTCGGGATCGGCCATGCCGAAACAATACCGGACCGTTGCCGGACGCGACCTCCTGCACTATACGCTCGCCGCCTTCGACGCCTGCAACGAATTCTCGCAGACGCTCGTGGTGATTTCCCCCGACGATAATCATTTCGACGCGCGCCGCTTCGCTGGTCTGCGCTTCGCGGTGCGCCGCTGCGGCGGCGCTTCGCGCCAGGCTTCGGTCTACAACGGCCTGGGCGCGCTGGGCGAATTCGGCGCGACCGACGACGACTGGGTGCTCGTGCACGACGCCGCGCGCCCGGGCATCACGCCCGCGCTGATCCGCTCGCTCGTCGACACGCTCAAGGACGATCCCGTGGGCGGCATCATGGCGCTTCCCGTGGCCGATACGCTCAAGCGCGTCGCGCCGAAGGACGATGCCACATGCGAGGCAGCAGGCGCACGCATTGCCCGCACCGAGGCGCGCGACGGTCTCTGGCAGGCCCAGACCCCGCAGATGTTCCGCATCGGCATGCTGCGCACCGCGATCGAGCGCGCGCAGCAGGACGGCCACGACCTCACCGACGAAGCGAGCGCGATCGAATGGCTCGGCCATGCGCCGCGTCTCGTGCAGGGCAGCCTGCGAAATTTCAAGGTGACGTATCCCGAAGACTTCGCGCTCGCCGAAGCGATCTTGAGCCGGCCCGCAGAATAAGCGCCCCGCAACCCATCGACCCGGAACCCCACACATGGACATCAGAATCGGACAGGGCTACGACGTGCACGCGCTCGTGCCCGGCCGCCCACTCGTGCTCGGCGGCGTGACGATCCCCTACGATCGCGGCCTGCTCGGCCACTCGGACGCCGACGTGCTGCTGCACGCCATCACCGACGCGCTGTTCGGCGCGGCGGCGCTCGGCGACATCGGCCGCCATTTTCCCGACACCGACAAGCAGTTCTACGGCGCGAACAGCCGCGTGCTGCTGCGCGAATGCCTGCGCCGCGTGCAGGAAGCGGGCTTTACGCTCATGAACGTCGACACCACGGTAATCGCGCAGGCGCCCAAGCTCGCGCCGCACATCGAGTCGATGCGCAAGACCATCGCCGAAGACCTGAACCTGCCGGTGGAACGCGTCAACGTGAAGGCGAAGACGAATGAAAAGCTCGGCTATCTCGGCCGCAGCGAAGGGATCGAAGCGCAGGCGGCCGTGCTGCTCCAGCGCGCGTGACCAGTCGTTCAACGAACCGTTGAGGCGCGAGCAGGGCACGTACCTGCTCGCGAGATGACGGCGATGATTGCAGCTGCAATCGTCGCCGTTGCTTTTCTTGCCGATTAATTTCCGTTTTTTTGCTCCCATACTGAGCCGCTAACCGGACGCGGGGAGGGCAATGGCGAGAGTTCAAGGACGCGTGAAAGGCCTCGACGGTCTGCGGGCGCTCGCGGTGGTGCTCGTATTTCTTTCCCACAAGGCCCACGTCGACGCAATCGACGCGGGCAAGATCGGCGTCTGGCTGTTCTTTCTGATCAGCGGCTATCTGATCATCGGCGAATTGCATCGCAACCGGCTGCAGATCGAGCAGAACGGCGCGCGCGCGGCCGCGCTTCTATATGTGTTCTTCATGAAGCGCGCGCTGCGCATCTTTCCTGTGTATTACCTGCTGCTCATCGCGCTCACCATCGTGCATGCGAGCTTTTACCAGCGCGATGTCGATCTGGGGCTCGCCTGGCATTTCGTATTCCTCTCCAATTTCTGGGTCGGCCTGGTGCACGATGGCTGGCCCGGCACCGTTTCGCATTTCTGGAGTCTCGCGGCCGAGCAGCAGTTCTATCTCGTCGCGCCGTTCGTTCTGCTGTTCGTGCGCGCGTCGCGCCAGCTCAGGCTATGCGCGGCGCTGATCGCGGCCGCTGCATGCGCTCATCTTGCACTCTATGAAACAGGGGCGATTGCGCCGCTGATCTACGCGTTCTCGCCATGGAATTTCGCCATGCTCGCGCTTGGCGGCGCGTTGGCCATTGCTGGCGACCGCGTGTCGGTGCGCACACGGTGGTCGAGTGCCGTATGGTTCGTCGGGGCGTGGGCGGCGATCGCGGGTTTCGCACTGGCGCGTGCCGATTGCATCGATTGCGCGCAAACACCGGCGAGCGCGACGCAATCGGCTGGCGCGCTGCTGCCGGGTTGCTTCGACATCGGCCTTGCGCTCTCGCTCGGCGCGCTGTTCCTCTGGCTCGTGCGCCGCCAGGACAGCGCGTTTGTCGCCGCGCTCGAGGTGCGGCCGCTCGCATATCTCGGCACGATCAGCTATGGCTTCTATCTGTTCCATAACTTCGTGCCGTCGCGGCTTGGCGTGGCGCCGGGTCTCTACGCGCGCCTTGATGTGCCCGATGTGGCGCAGCCATTCGTCGCGATCCTGCTGCAGTTCATCCTGGCTGTGCTGCTCGCCCATCTGTCGTGGCAGGTGCTGGAAAAGCGCGTGCTCGAATGGAAGCGGCCGCTCGAAACGGCCATACGCAACCGCCTGCCCGCACGCGCCGCCGCCGCCGCCGCGAGCCGGCTATAACGCACGAAGGCGCAGCGTTTCAAAGCGTCGCGCCGCCTATTTCGCGGCCGCCCGGGCACAGTTCGCCGGTCTGGAGGCCGTCGAGCACGCGCAGCACCTCCTCGGCGCTGCGCCCGACGTTCAGGTTGTTGACCGTGACGTGCTGGATCGTGTTGTCGGGATCGACGATGAAGGTCGCGCGCAGCGCCACGCCCGCCTCCTTGTCGCGTATGCCGAGCTGATCGATGAGCTCGCCCTTCACGTCGCCGAACGAATAGTGGTTGAGGCGACTGAGGTCGCTGTCCTCGCGCCGCCACGCGAGCTTCACATATTCGTTGTCGCAACTGCCGCCCATCACGACCGTTTCGCGGTCCTCGAATTCCTTGATGAGGCGCGCGAACGCCATGATCTCGGTGGGGCAGACGAGCGTGAAGTCCTTTGGGTAGAAGTAGATGACCTTCCACTTGTTCGAAAAGCTGCGATCGGTGATTTCCACGAACGCCGATTCGCCGTTTTCCTCCGGATGATTGAAGCCGGGCTTCGCGGCCGTGACGGTGAAAGCCTCGAGTTTGTCGCCGACGGTTTTCATGGCGTAGTTCCTCTGACGAGACGCGGGCAAGGCGGCCCGCTATGACGCCGCACGGATGACGCCCGTAACCCGCAGCGTCGCGTGCTCATGGAAGCGATTGTCGCAGGAGCAGGCGGCGCGTGCAGCGAGGGTGCGCCGCCTGCGGTGTTTCGATGCTAAGAGGATGGGCTAGGCGCCCTTGGCGAGCGGGAACTCGATCGTCACTTCGAGGCCGGGGCCTGGCAGCCGGTTGCGCAGGCGCAGCGCGCCGCGATAGCGGCCCACGAGGCGCTGCACGATGGCCATGCCGAGGCCCGTGCCGTTGGCCTGGGTGCGGGCCGTATTCACGCGGTAGAACGGCCGGGTGACGAGCGGGAGCTGATCTTCGGGGATGCCCGGGCCTTCGTCGACCACCGAGAGTTCGACGCGCGAATGCGAGACGCGCGTTTCGAGCATGATGTGCGGGATGCCGTCGGTTTCGCTTGCACCGTACTTGCGTGCGTTCTCGATGAGGTTGCCCACTACGCGGCGCATGTCGGTGTCGTCGGCTTCGATCACGGCCGAGGGCGCGAGGCGGGTGATGAGGCGCACGCCGTCTTCGCTCGCCATGCGCGCGGCCATCTCGCCCGCGATGACCGACAGATCGACGCGCTCGGGCATGCGCTGGGTGGGCCGCGCGTAATCGAGGAAACGCCCGATGATCAGGTCCATCTGCTCGATGTCGTCGATCATCGCGTCCTTCGTCGCCTGGTCGGACGGACTCATCTCCGTTTCGAGCCGCAATCGCGCGAGCGGGGTGCGCAGATCGTGCGAGATGCCCGCGAGCATGAGCGCGCGGTCGGCCTCCAGTTGCTCGAGGTCGCGCACCATCTGGTTGAACGAGCGATTGGTTTCGGCCGCCACGCCCATGCCGCTTTCGGGCAAGGGCGCGGGCGACTGCCCGGAGCCCAGCATGCGCGCCGACATGGCGAGGCGCGCGAACGGCCGGTTCACGAGACTCGTGATGAAGGCCGCCCCGAAGAGCGATAGCGCGAGCGCGGAGACCCCCCACCCGACCCACTGCAGCCCCGTGACGTTGTCGAGCTGCTCGCGGTCGAGCGCGACCCAGTAGTCGTCGTCGTCGATCTTGAAGCTGATCCACACGCCCGGAATGTCGTTGACGGACTGCGCGATGATGGTGTCGTCGCCAAGACGACCGCGAATGTCATGCTCGATCAGACGATTGAGCGATTCGTCGGGCTGGAGCTTGTATTTGTCGGTGGTCTCGCGCGGGTACACGCGCACGCCCTCGTTGCTCTCGAGATCCTGCAGCAGCGCGCGGCGCAGATCGGGATCGGAGTAGAGCAGCGCCGTGCGTGTGAGCTTGACGATCGCGACGAGCTGGAGCGCCACGCGCTGCGCGCGCGGCTCGCGCTCGATCACGCGAAAGCTCTGGAACCACGCGGCGAGGCTAACCGCGATGAGAAGGGCGATCAGCAGGAAGGTGCGCCAGAACAGATCGCCGAACGCGAGCGTGAGCAAACGCCGGTCAATCCGCATGGATCCTTCCCGTTTCAACTGAAGCAGTGCAGACAATGAAACGCCACTCAGGATCAGGCCGCGCCGTCGGGAATGAAGACGTAGCCAAGGCCCCAGACAGTCTGGATGAAACGCGGGCTGCCCGGATCGGGCTCGATGAGCTTGCGCAGACGCGAGATCTGCACGTCGAGGCTACGGTCGAAGACTTCGTATTCACGGCCGCGCGCGAGTTCCATGAGCTTTTCGCGCGAGAGCGGTTGGCGCGGATGACGCGCGAACACCTTGAGCACCGAGAATTCGCCCGTCGTGAGCGGAATTTCCTGGCCCGCCTTGGTGAGCGTGCGCGTCGCGAGATTCAACGCGAATTCGCCGAACTCGAACACCTCGGTGGTTTCCGAAGGTGCGCCCGGCAGTTCGGACGGGGCCTGGCGGCGCAATACCGCGTGAATGCGTGCGACGAGCTCGCGCGGGTTGAAGGGCTTGGGCAGATAGTCGTCGGCACCCATTTCGAGGCCGACGATGCGGTCCACGTCTTCGCCCTTGGCCGTGAGCATGATGATGGGCGTGCGGTCGTTGCTGCCGCGCAGGCGCCGGCAGATCGACAGGCCGTCTTCGCCGGGCAGCATGAGGTCGAGCACCAGCAGGTCGAAACGCTCGCGCACCCACAGCTTGTTCATGGCGGGGGCATTTTCGGCCACATATACATTGAATCCCTGCTCGCCGAGGTAGCGGCGCAGCAGGTCCCGAAGCCGGGGATCGTCATCGACAACGAGAATTTTGGACGGGTTTTTGGTTTCCATGCCTGGCATCTTAGCGCGATTGGATAGTGATGCGAGTTTGCACCAATTATCAGGTTACAGTCAGTTACAAAATTTACCCGTCCCGTGCTACGACGGCAAGCAGTGACAGATAGACTTCTTTACGTACAGCGGCTGTTCGGTGGATACTTCATTCGACTTTAAATTCCAGGCCCGCGCGAAGTCGGGTTCGACATGTATTCGAGGTAGCCGTTTGCCGCGTCAAGAAGGGAACAAAACGATGGGAGGGGTACGGCCGACAATGCGCCACACCATGCTTGCACTGGCGCTAGCCGGTGGCGTGGTGGCTGCGCTGGAGTCGGTGCCCGCCCGGGCCCAGCCTTCTGCAGAAAACGCTCAGTCTCCCGCTCGCGCGCCGGGCGGCAAATCCACAACGCGACGCGTGCGCACCGACTCGATTCCGCGTCCTGCATCCGATATCAATCAGCGTCTAGCCGTTCCCCCCGATCTCGATCAGCGTCGCCGCGACGGCCATATGACGCCCGACGAGCGTCGCCTCTTGCGTCAGCATATCGAAGACGCCGTGCGCGAACTGTACAAGCGCTGAACGCGGTGCGGCGTGTTCGCGCAGTCTGCGCGCGCGGATGAAGTGTCGAGTCCGTTGCTGCTTTTTCGCCCGCGCGATTTTCTCTTTGCTTTCACGTTGATTCTTTTTCGCGCCACTCATTATTTCATCGTTATCGCGTGCGCATTTCGGGTCATCGGAAGCCGCGCCCCAGGCTGAAAAATGCCGTAGCAATGGCGTTGTCAACAGACGATTTACCGCGACCGTTAAGCCAGTACATCGACTGACCACGCCGACAATCTCGTCGCGCCACCATTCATCATGAGCGACTCCAGACGGGCAAGGCCGAACGACGAAACTGGCGCGCAAGTGGCGAGTGGCGAAGGCGCCGCGCTTCTCGACGTTGACGACGCCCGCCATCTGCTCTTGCGCACGGGCTTCGCGCCGCGCGCGGGCGAAGTCTCGGCCTATGTGGGAATGACGCGAGCGCAAGCGGTTGCACGGCTCATCGGTGGCGCGCGCAGTGAGGCGCTTACGCCGTTGCCCGCATGGGCGGATGAAGTGCCGGCGAGCCGCGCGCAACGCAGTGCGTGGACGCCCGACGAACGCCGCGAGGCCCAGCGCCAGCGCGGAGCGCGCTACGACGAACTGCGCGCGTGGTGGGTGCGCGAAATGCTCGTCACGCCTTCGCCACTCACCGAGCGCATGACGCTCCTCTGGCATAACCACTTCACTTCGGGACAGGACAAGGTCCCGGAGCCACAGTTGATGGCCGCGCAAAACGCGCTCTTGCGACGCCATGCGCTCGGCAGCTTCGCGACGATGCTGCACGCCGTCGCGAAGGATCCGGCGATGCTGCAGTACCTCGACGGCGCGGGCAACCGCAAGGGCCGGCCCAACGAGAATTTCGCGCGCGAGGTGATGGAGTTGTTCACGCTGGGCGAAGGACAATATTCGCAGCGCGACGTTGCCGAAGCGGCGCGCGCCTATACGGGCTGGGCGCTCGATCCCGATACCCTGGCGTTCATCTCGCGCGCCGACTGGCACGACGATGGCGAAAAGACCGTGCTCGGACAGAGCGGCCCATTCGACGGCGACCAGATGCTCGACATCCTGCTCGCGCAGCCGCAAACTGCCCGTTACGTGAGCACGAAACTGTGGCGCGAGTTCATCTCCGGGACGCCGGAGGAGGCGCAACTTGCAGGCGTCGCCGCGCGCTTTCGCGCGAGCGGCTATGACATCGGCGCGGCGCTTGCTGCACTGCTCACGACACCCGCGTTCTGGGACGAGCGCAACCGGGGCGTGCTCGTGAGTTCGCCGGTGGAATTCATCGTCGGGACGATGCGGCGCTTCGACGTGGCGTACGGCGACACGCTGCCGTTTGCGCGCCGTGCGGCCGCATTGGGCGAGAACCTGTTCTATCCGCCGAATGTGAAGGGCTGGCCGGGCGGGGTGTCGTGGATCAATAGTTCGACGTTGCTCGCGCGCAAGCAGTTCGTCGAGCAGCTGTTTCGCGCGACAGAGGCGGGGCGGCCGCAGTCTGCGGCACCGGCGACGAAGATCGCCGCAAGCGTCTCGCAAAGCGCACAAACCATGCGGAACGCGCCGGAGGCCTTGCAAGGCGGCATGCGCTTCGACCTGGATGGCTGGCTCGCGCACTTCGGCCTCACCGCCGATGCGACGCCCGGCATTTCTGCGCAGTTGCAGATGCAGCATGCCGTGCTGCCGCTCGCGCCTGTCGATGCGATCGCAGCGGGTAGCAGTGCCGGCTCGTATCTCCAGGCACTGCTGATGGATCCGGTGTATCAGCTGAAATGAAGCATGCAGTGGAACGGGGGGCTGATGGCGCGAAGGTGCACTGCATCACTGATGAGCGAGGCAAGCCATGAAGCGACGCGACTTTCTTGCAGCCGGTGCCCGGGCCACCGTGGCGATGGCGGGCACGGCGCTGTGGCTGCCCGGCGCCGCGCGCGCGCAGGACCCGCGGTTCGTGCGCCCGGGCGTCGCGAACGGCTACGCAAACCTGCTGATACTCGTCGAACTCAAGGGCGGCAACGATGGCCTGAACACGGTCGTGCCTTTCGCCGATCCGCTCTACTACCGCTATCGACAAACCATCGGCGTGCCGCGCGCGCAGGCAATCCAGCTCGACGAGCGCACCGCGCTGCATCCCGCGCTGGCTCCCCTCATGTCGATATGGCGTGCGCACGAACTCGCGATCGTGCAGGGCGTGAGCTACCCGCAGCCGAACCTGTCACACTTTCGCTCGATCGAGATCTGGGACACGGCTTCGCGCTCGGATCAATACCTGCGCGAGGGATGGCTCACGCGCGCATTCGCAAGCGCCCCGGTGCCGGGTAACTTCGCCGCCGACGCGCTCGTGCTCGGCAGCGCCGAAATGGGGCCGCTCTCCAACGGCGCACGCGCCATCGCGCTCGTGAATCCGGCGCAGTTCGCGCGCGTCTCGCGCCTCGTCAGGCCGGTTTCGCTCAAGGAGCGCAACCCGGCGCTCGCCCATATCCTCGACGTCGAAAACGACATCGTGCACGCCGCCGACAAACTGCGGCCGCATCCAGGTAACTACGCGTTGAAGACGGCATTCCCGGCGGGGGCGTTCGGCGCATCGATCCAGACAGCGATGTACGCGCTCGCGTCGGCCGACACCCCGCAAGGCGAGCCGGTGCCGGGGTGCGGCGTCGCGGCGATTCGTCTGACGCTCAACGGTTTCGATACGCACCAGAATCAGCCGCAGCGTCACGCCGACTTGCTGCGCCAGTTCGCGGCGGGCATGGTGGCGATGCGTTCGGCGCTGGTCGAACTTGGGCGTTGGGACCGAGCGCTCATCGTGACGTATGCGGAATTCGGGCGGCGCGTGCGCGAGAATCAAAGCCGCGGCACCGACCACGGCACGGCGTCGGCG